>NZ_JBEZCZ010000008.1:0-227771 GCF_040647875.1 Micromonospora sp. NPDC049230 | reverse complement strand
AACTCCATGATCGCCAAGCCGGGCCCCACCCGCTCCCCGATCGGGCACTTCCTGTCCCGGGTTGACCCGCCGGCTACAGCCCTAACGCAACGGTGGTGACTTCAAGGATCGAGCACGATCTTGGCGGTCGGGTGCGGGCGACGAGGCGAACGGTGGCGGGGCAGCACAGGGGCGGGAGGTCAGGCCCGGGGGCGGGGGGTCAGGCCCGGGGGTTGGGGTCAGGCCCGGCGGTTGGGGTTCAGGAAGTCGGCCAGGACTTGGGTGTGGGTGGAGAAGGCCAGCTCGACCGGGGCGGTGAGCACCAGCCACTCGGTCGCCTCCTCGGTCGGCGTGGACGGCGGCAGGTCCTCGGCCGCCCGCTCGGGCAGCACCCCGAAGACCATCATCGTGCCGCCCGCCGGGGCGCTGTGCACCGCGACCAGTCGGGCGTCCTCGGCCGCCGCGACCAGTCCGGTCTCCTCCCGCAGCTCACGGACGAGGGCGTCGGACCAATCCTCGCCGTACTCGATGAAGCCGCCGGGCAGCGCGAGCAGGCCGCGGGCCGGCTCGATGTCCCGGCGGACCACCACGACGCCCAGGCCGTCGGCAGTGCGGACCGGCAGCACCGCGACCGCCACCGGCAGCGGGTTACGCCAGACGGTCTCGCCGCAGGCCGGGCAGACGCGCGGCCACCCGGCGGCCGCTGGGTAGGCCGCGCCGCAGAAGGAACAGTGCGAGTACGGCGTGCCGGTCATGCCGCAGCACGTTACTCCGCGCCGCCGCAGCGCCTCGGCCGCCACCACCGCGCCGCTCAGCCGCCGCCGCCGCTGCGCCGGTTGCGCTCAGGCTGCCGGTGCGCCCGTGTAGAAGGCAGTGGTGCGCGCGGCGGCGGCGTTCGCCTCGTCGGGGTCGGTGCCGGCGGCGATGCTCGCCGCACCCCACAGTCGGCTGCTCAGCTCCATGGCCTGTCGGCCCTCGGCGGAGGCGCTCCACTCGGCGCTCTGCTCCGGGGCGACCCCACTGCCGTCGCCGGCCAGGTGGGAGGCGAGGCCGAGCAGCCCGAGATCCCAGCCGACGCCGACGGCGCCCGGCCCGAACTGGGCCCACCGGTCCTGGTCGACGTGCGCGATGTGGTCCAGGTCGAGGCGGGCCCGCTCGTCGTCGACCGGGGTGATGCGCACCTCGATCCAGCTCACCTCGTCGCCGTACTCCCAGGTGGCGGTGAACCGGTGCGGCGGCTCGCAGCTCTCGATGACGCCGTGGGCGTTGCCCTGCAACTCGTATTTGCCGCCCAGCCGCAGGTCGCCGGAGATCGGCAGGAACCAGCGGGGGATGCGCTCGGCGTTGGTGCAGGCGTCCCACAGATCCTCGGCCGTCGCCTGGTAGGTCTGGCTGATCGTGGTCACCCGAGCCTCGCCGGCCTCCAGGGTGCGGCTGCCGACAGTGCGCTGCACGGCGTTGATCTGCTCGGTGGCGTCGAACATCAGGTGTCCCTCTCGTCGGGTGAATCGGCGGGTTCGCGCAGTCGGCGCTCGCGTCGGCCCCGGGCCAGCTCGGTGGCGAGTGCCGCCAGGGGCGGTGTCCAGAACCGGCGGAAGTGCTCCAGCCAGCCGTCGACCTCGCGCAGTGGCCGTGGGTCGACCGCGTAGAGCCGCCGGGTGCCCTCCGGCCGCACGGTGGCGAAGCCGTTGTCCCGTAACACCTTGAGGTGCTGGGACACGGCGGGCTGGGAGATGCCGAACTCGTCGCGGATCACCGCGCTGACCGCGCCGGCGCTCTGCTCGCCGTCGGCGAGCAGCTCCAGGATGCGGCGCCGGACCGGATCGCCCAGCACGTCGAAGGCGTGCACGACGACAGTTCTATCACCACCAGCTTATTTAAGCCAGTTTTGATACTCCGATGAGCTTGTCCAGCCGGATCGGCAGGTCCCGGATCCGTACGCCGGTGGCGTGGTGCACCGCGTTGGCGACCGCCGCCGCCGCACCGACGATGCCGATCTCACCGAGGCCCTTCACCCCGGCCGGGTTCAGCTCGTCGTCCCGCTCGTCCAGCCAGTACGCCTCGATGGACTCCACGTCCGCGCAGCCGGTGATGTGATAGGTCGCCAGGTCGTGGTTGACCCAGTCGCCGTACCGCTCGTCGAGCAGACCCTCCTCGTGCAGCGCCATCGACAGCCCCATCGTCATGCCGCCGACGAGCTGGCTGCGGGCCGTCGTCGGGTTCACCACCCGCCCGGCCGCGAACACCCCGAGCATCCGGTTCAGCCGTACCTCGCCGGTGTCCGCGTCCACCCGCACCTCGGCGAACTGCGCCCCGTACGCGTACCGGGGCAGGGCGGGCTGTCCGCCCACCTCGTCGGTGGTGTCCGCGGACGCGCTCACCTCCCGCTCCGGTGGCACGCCCGCGCGCAGTTTCCCGCGCAGCGCCTCACAGGCGCGGATCACGGCCCAGCTCCAACTGGCGGTGCCCATCGAACCTCCGGCCAACGCCGCGGCCGGCAGGTCGCTGTCCCCGATGTGGATCTCCACCCGCTCCGGCGGGACGTCGAGCGCGTCGGCGGCCACCTGCCAGATGGCCGTCCGGGCGCCGGTGCCGATGTCGGTGGCGTTGATCTGGACCAGGAAGCCGCCGTCGGGCCGGGCGGTCGCGGTGGCCGACGACGCCCGGGCCCGCGCCGGGTAGCTCGACCCGGCCACCCCCGTGCCGATCAGCCAACGCCCGTCGCGCCGGGCGCGGGGCGTCGGGTCCCGGTCGGTCCAGCCGAACCGCTGGGCGCCCTCGCGCAGGCAGGCCACCAGGTTGCGGCTGGTGAACGGTCGTCCCTGGTCGGGGTCGACAGGCGCGTCGTTGCGGACGCGCAACTCCACCGGGTCGACGCCGGCGGCGACGGCCAGCTCGTCCATCGCCGACTCCAGGGCGTATGCGCCGAGGCACTCGCCGGGGGCGCGCATCCAGAACGGTGTGGGCACGTCGAGGCGGACCAGTCGGTGCGTGGTGCGGCGGTGGGGTGCGGCGTACATGCTGCGGGTGTAGACGGCGCTCTGCTCCGCGAACTCCCGGATGGTCGAGGTCTGGCTGATCGCGTCGTGGCAGATCGCGGTGAGTCGCCCGTCGGTGTCCGCGGCGAGGCGGACCCGCTGGACGGCGGGGGTGCGGTAACCGACGGGTCCGAAGATCTGCTGCCGGGTCAGCGTCAGCTTGACCGGCCGGTCCACGTGCCGGGCGGCGAGGGTGGCCAGCACCACCGAGGCCTTGGCGTACCCCTTGCTGCCGAAGCCGCCACCGACGTGCTCCGCGACGACCCGGATCGACTCCGCCGGCAGCGCGAACAACTCGGCGAGGGTGGCCCGCACCGGCGACGCGCCCTGGGTGGAGTCGTGCACCAGCAGCGTGCCGTCGCGCCACCGCGCCGTCGTGGCGTGCGGCTCCATCGGGTTGTTGTGGTAAGCGGGCGTCCGGTACGTGGCGTCCACCCGGACGGGGGCAGCGGCGTACCCGGCGTCGAAGTCGCCCTCGGCGGTGTCTGTCGGATAGCTGGGGTTGACGTGCTCCGGCCGGTACAGGCCGGGGTGGTCGGTGCTGAGCACTGTGCTGTGCGGTCCGGTGTCGTAGTCGATCCGGACCAGCCGGGCGCCCTCGCGGGCCGCCTCCAGACTGGTGGCCACCACCACGGCGACGAACTGCCCCCGGTAGTGCACCGCCGGCTCCTGCAACAGCCACAGCTCCGGCGGCCCGCCGGCGGCGAGGCGGGGCGCGTTGCCGTGGTGCACCACGGCCAGCACGCCCGGCGACGCGAGCGCCTCGGTCGAGTCGACGCGGGTGATCCGGCCCCGGACCACCGTCGACGGCACCGCCCAGCCGTAGGTGACGCCGTCCACCTGGTACTCCACCGCGTACCGGGCCGTGCCGGTGACCTTCTCCGACCCCTCCAGGCGGGGGTACGCGCGGCCGACCGCCCCGGTGCTCACGATGACGCCAGCTCGCTGAGCGCCCGCACGGTGATGGCCCGGGTCAGTGGCACCTTGAAGCCGTTGTGCCGCAACGGGCGGGCCTCGGCCAGCTCCGCGTCGGCGGCCCGCGCGGCCAGCTCCGGGCTGAACGGCCGACCCCGCAGCTCCTGCTCGGCCCGGTAGGCCCGCCACGGCCGGTGCGCCACCGCCCCGTACGCCAGCCGCACGTCGCGGACCACGTCGCCGTCCAGGTCCAGCACCGCGGCCACCGAGCCGGCGGCGAACGCGAACGAGGCACGGTCACGGACCTTGAGGTACGTCGAGCGGCGCGCGGCCGGCAGCGGCGGCAGCCGGACGGCGGTGATCAGCGTGCCCCGGGCCAGGGTGGTCTCCCGTTCCGGGTGGGTGCCGGGGGAGCGGTAGAGGGTCGCGATCGGAAGCTCCCGGGCGCCGTCGGCCTCGTGTACCTCCACCACGGTGTCGAGCGCGGTCAGCGCCACGGCCAGGTCGGACGGGTGGGTGGCCACGCACTGTTCGGACCAGTCCAGCACCGCCAGGTCGCGGTTCTGGCCGTGCAGCGCGGCACAACCGCTGCCCGGCTCCCGCTTGTTGCACGCCCTGCCGGTGTCCTGGAAGTAGACGCAGCGGGTGCGCTGCAACAGGTTGCCACCGGTGGTGGCCATGTTGCGTAGCTGTCCGGACGCGGCAGCGAGCAGGGCGCGGGCCAGCACCGGGTAGTCCCGGCGGACCACCGGGTGGGCCGCGAGGTCACTGTTGCGCACTGTCGCGCCGATCCGCAGCCCGCCGTCGGGCAGCTCCTCGACGGCGTCCAGCGGGAGCCCGGTCACGTCCACCAGCACGTCGGGGCATTGCACCCCGAGTTTCATGAGGTCCACCAGGTTGGTGCCGCCGCCCAGGTAGGCCGCGTGTGGCTCCGCGCCGAGCACGGCGACCGCGTCGGCCACGTCGGCGGGCCGGTGGTAACGGAACGCCCTCATCGCGTCGCCGCCGTCTCGCGCACGGCCGCGACGATGTGCGGGTACGCGGCACAGCGGCACAGGTTGCCGGCCATCCGCTCGCGGATCTCCGCGTCGGTCAGGTCGACAGGGGCGCCCAGGTCGTCGGTGACCGCGCTGGGCCAGCCGCGGGTGACCTCGTCGAGCATGCCCCGGGCGGAGCAGAGCTGCCCCGGCGTGCAGTAGCCGCACTGGAACGCGTCGTGCGCGATGAACGCGGCCTGCAACGGGGACAGCTGTCCCGGCTCGGCCAACCCCTCGACTGTCACCACCGACCGGCCGTTCAGCGTGACCGCGAACACCAGGCAGCTCTTCACCCGCCGGCCGTCCAGCAGCACCGTGCACGAGCCGCACTGGCCGTGGTCGCAGCCCTTCTTCGCCCCGGTCAGGTCGAGGTGCTCGCGCAGCGTGTCGAGCAGGGTGGTGCGGTTGTCCAGCGTCACCTCGCGTGCCGTGCCGTTGACCTCGAACGTCACCCGGGACGAGTGCCGTTCGTCGGTCGTCGTCGTGTTCTCGGGTCTGCCCTGCACCGGCCCAGACTAGCTTTGTCGGTATATCTCGGGGCGAATAACGCAAAGCCCTGCACGGGGGAGGTGACCACGGTGATCGCCGGGCTGCTGCTGGCCGCCGGGGCCGGACGGCGGTACGGCCGGCCGAAGGCGCTCGTCGAGCTGGCCGGCGAGCCGCTGGTGCGCCGTGGCGTCCGGCTGCTGCGCGACGGCGGCTGCATCCCCGTGCACGTGGTGCTCGGCGCGGGCGCCGACGAGGTGCCCGAGCTGCCCGGCGCGGTGCCGATCCGGCACGACAGCTGGACCGAGGGGCTGGGCTCGTCACTGCGCCGGGGTCTGGCCTCGCTGCCGGCCGAGGTGCCGGCCGCTGTCGTGGTCCTCGTCGACCAGCCGTTGCTGCACCCGGTCGCGGTCCGCCGGGTGCGGGCGGCGTACACCGGCGGTGCGCTCGTCGCGGTCGCCACCTACGCCGGCCGGCCGGGGCATCCGGTCCTGCTGGGCCGGGCCGTCTGGCCGCTGCTGGACGGCTACGCGATCGGTGACCGGGGCGCTCGCGACCTGCTCCGCGACCGGCCGGACCTGGTGGTCGGGGTGCCCTGCGACGACGTCGGCTCGCCGCTGGACGTGGACACCCCCGCCGACCTGCCCCGGCTGGTCAGTGACGGGTGAGCCAGCGGGGCAGCCCCTCGCTCGTCACCGCGTGATAGCCGATCATGAAGATGACCGCGAGCAGGCCCAGCAGCGGGTTGACGAACCAGCCGAGCAGGCCGCCGACCGCGTACAGGACCAGGCCGGTGATCGGCCGTAGCCGTTGCCGGCGCGCGTACTCGGGACTGACCCCGCGCCGCAACAGCGCCGGGTGCGTCCGCAGATAGCCGAAGAACACCAGCCAGGGTGCCGACATCAGCGCGGCGGACAGCGCGTACAGGGCGACGGCCGCGCGCTGGTCGTCGGTGTCGCCGCGGGTGAACGCCGACGCCAGCACGGCTGTGGGAAACGGAATGATCACCGCGCCGAGAAGCACGCCGAGGTTGATCCAGCTCAGCGTGAGCGTGGTGCCGCGGATCAGCCGCAGGAGCGCGTGGTGGTTGAGCCAGAGCACCCCGATGTAGACGAAGGACACCACGAACGCGAGGTACGAGGCGCCCTCGCCGAGCAGGTCGCTGAGCAACTCGCCCTCGTGGTATTCCGGCACCCGCAGGTCGATGACGAGCAGCGTGATGACGATGGCGAAGACGCCGTCGCTGAAGGCCGTCATCCGGTCGGTGCCGGAGACTCGCGCCCCGGCGTCGGGCTGCTCGACCTCGTCGGGTGCTGCGGACATTGCCGCAGGTTAGCCACCGGTGGCGGCGGTCGGCGGCGGTTTCGTCCGATTGAGACCGAAACGGCCGCCCGGGTCGCCATGACGGCGTCCCCGGGCGGCCGGCCGCACCGCCGGTGCGGGTCAGGCCACCGGCGCGGCCGTCCCGGTCGTGCTCGCGAGACGCCGGTGGGCGCGGATCAGCTCGGCGTAGCGCAGACCACTCGCCTTCATCGTCCGGCGCTGCGTCGGGTAGTCCACGTGCACCAGCCCGAAGCGCTTGTCGTAGCCGTACGCCCACTCGAAGTTGTCCAGCAACGACCAGACGAAGTAGCCGTCCAGCGGAACCCCCTGGGCCACCGCCGACGCGCACGCCGCCAGGTGCTGCTCCAGGTGGTCGGTGCGCTCCTTGTCCTCCACAGTGCCGTCCGCGGTGACCTCGTCCGGCCAGGCCGACCCGCTCTCGGTGACGATGATCCGGCCCGGCCGGTACTCCTCGTGCACGTTCACGAGCAGCCGCTCCAGGCCCGCCGGGTACATCTCCCAGCCCATCGCGGTCTCCACCGAGCCGGGCACCGGCACCTGCCGGGCGTACGGCGCCGCGCCGGTCGGGTCGTCGACCACCAGTTGCCGGAAGTAGTAGTTCACCCCGAGGAAGTCGGTGGGCGTGGCGATCACGGTCAGGTCGTCGCCGCGTACCGGCGGCTCGACCCCGTAGGTGGCGATCATGTCGGCCGGGTAGCCGCGCCCGTGGACCGGGTCCAGCCACCACCTGTTGACGTGCCCGTCCGCCCGCCGGGCCGCCGCCACGTCCTCGGGGCGGTCGGTGGCGGCCTCGATCGGGCTGAGATTGAGCACCAGACCCGCCGAGGCCGGTCGGGTGGCGTTGGCGCGGATCGCCTGGGTGGCCAGCCCGTGCCCGAGCAGCACGTGGTGCGAGGCGTGCACCGCGCGGGTCAGGTCCCGCTCGCCGGGGGCCATGGTGCCCTCCAGGTGCCCGATCCAGCACACGCAGAGCGGCTCGTTGACGGTGCACCAGTCGGCGACCCGGTCACCGAGACGGGCGGCGACCACCGCCGCGTAGTCGGCGAACGCCTCGGCGGTGGCGCGCTCCGGCCAGCCGCCGGAGTCCTGCAACGCCTGCGGCAGATCCCAGTGGTAGAGCGTGACGAACGGCCGGATCCCGTCGGCGAGCAGCGTGTCCACGAGCCGGTCGTAGAAGTCCAGCCCGGCGGGGTTGACCCGACCGACGCCGTCGGGCATCACCCGGGGCCAGGCCACCGAGAAACGGTACGCGTCCACACCGAGCCGGCGCAGCAACGCGAAGTCCTCGGGCCACCTGTGGTAGTGGTCGCAGGCCACCGCGCCGGTGTCGCCGTTGTCGACGTTGCCGGGCAACGCCGAGAAGGTGTCCCAGATGGACGGCGTCCGGCCGTCGACGTCGACGGCCCCCTCGATCTGGTACGCCGCCGTGGCGACGCCCCAGAGGAAGTCGGGTGGCAGCTTGGACAGGTCGGGCACGGGACGGATCTCCTCTGGCATTGACTGACTCACTTGACCGCGCCGGCGGTGAGACCGGCGACGAAGTAGCGCTGGAGGGCCAGGAACCCGACGACGACCGGGACGCTGACCACCAGCGAGGCGGCCATGATCTGGTTCCAGTAGACGTTGAACTGGGTGGAGTAGCCCTGTAGGCCGACGGCCAGGGTGCGGCTGCCCTCGTCGGTCATCACCGACGCGAACAGCACCTCACCCCAGGCGGTCATGAACGCGTACACGGTGACCGCCACGACGCCGGGCACGGCGGCCGGCAGGATGACCTGGAACAGGGTGCGCAGCGGCCCGGCCCCGTCGACCTGCGCCGCCTCGTCCAGCCCGCGCGGGATCGAGTCGAAGTAGCCGACGAGCATCCAGATCGAGAACGGCAGCGAGAAGGTCAGGTACGTGATCACCAGGCCGGTGCGGCTGGCGTACAACTCGATGCCCGTGGCGTTGCCCAGGTTGACGTAGATGAGGAACAGCGGCAGCAGGAACAGGATGCCGGGGAACATCTGGGTGGACAGCACTGTCACAGTGAAGACGCCCCGGCCGCGGAACCGGTACCGGCTGACCGCGAACGCCGCGAAGATGGCCACCACCACCGAGCAGACCGCCGCGATGCTGGACACCACCAGGCTGTTCACCAGGTACCGGGCCAGCGGCACGGTGCTCCACATGTCGACGAACGGTTGCAGGGTGGGTCGACTGGGCCACCAGGTGAAGCCGTTCTGCACGTCCTGCAACGGCTTCGCCGCCGAGGTGACCATCACGTACAGCGGGATGACGACGAAGAGGGTGAGCAGGGTCAGCACGATGCGCCGGCCCCAGCGCTCACCGGCGGTCTCACGCATGGTCGTCCCTCCGACGGTTGGTGATCAGCAGGTACGCGGCCGAGACGACCATCAGGAACAGCAGCAGCGCCACCGACATCGCCGAGCCGGAACCGAAGTCCCAGGTCTTGAAGGAACTGCGGTAGATGTGGATGGAGATCAGGTCGGCCTGCTCCGGGGCGGAGCCGCCGAAGAGCACGAAGGGTGTGTTGAAGTCGTTGAACGTCCACAGGAACAGCACCAGCAGCAGCACCAGGTTCACCGGCCGCAGCATGGGCAGGGTGACCGAGCGCAGCCGACGCCAGAACCCGGCGCCGTCGATGGCGGCGGCCTCGTACAGCTCACCCGGCACGTTCTGTAGTCCGGCCATCAGGCAGAGGAACGCGAACGGCCAGTTGCGCCACACCGACACCACCAGCAGCGACCAGAAGCTGTTGTCGCCGATCAGCCAGAACGGCCGCTCGCCCAGCAACCCGAGCTGGTCGACCAGGACGTGGTTGACCAGGCCGGTGTCGCGTTGCAGCAGGAAACTCCAGGTGATCACCGCGGCGTAGACCGGCAGCGCGTACGGGGTGAGGAAGAGCGCCCGCAGGATCGCCCGCCCACGGAACGGCTTCTGCAGGACGACCGCCGCCGAGATGCCGAGCAGCCAGGCGAACCCGACCGAGAGCACGCTGTAGGCCAGGGTGACCCAGAACGAGTGCAGCAGCTCCTTGCCGGCGGCGCTGTTCAGGTCGAGCGTCGCCCGGTAGTTCTCCAGCCCGACGAAGGGCGCGGTGGACCAGTTGCGAATGTGGAACTGGGTCAGCTCCAGCAGGCTCATCCAGACCCCGACCACCATCGGGACCACGTGGATGGCGAGTTCCAGCACGATGGCCGGGGCGAGCAGCAGATAGGGCAGGAGTGAACGGCGGGGGCCGCGGGGCCGGCGGGCCGGCCCCCGGGCCGGTGACCCGGCCCGGGGTTCGCGCCGGTCGGCGTCCGGCGCGGTGGTGCTGGTTGCCATCGGGGTCCTCTCGGAGGCGGTGGCCGTGGCCGGGCTCCACACCCGACCACGGCCACCGGTGACGCGTGGGTCAGCGCATCTTCTGCTGCGCGTCGGTCAGCTTCGCCTTCACCGACGCCTCGGTGACCGGCTTGCCACTTGCCGCGTCCGCGAACAGCTCCTTCATCGCGGTGCCGACCAGAGTCTCGAAGGTGCTCTCCTCGGGCACCTGCGGCAGCGGGGCCGCGGTGGTGACAAGGGTCTCCTGGATGGTCTTCTGCTCGGTGGCGCTGAACGCCGGGTCGGAGCCCGCGGTCTTCACCGCCGGCAGCGAGCCGTACGTCTTGTTGAGCAGCGTCTGCTCCTCGTCGCTGGTCATGAACTTGACGAAGCTCAGCGCGCCGTCCTTGTTCTTGGTGTGCTTGAAGACCGCCATGTTGATGCCGGCGACCATGCTGTTGACCTTCTTGCCGCCGGCCGGAGCGTTGGCCAGGAACGGCACCGGGGCCACCCCGTACGCGTCGGCGGGCATGTTCTGCGTCTTCAGGTTCGAGCCGGCGGACTGCCAGAGCAGCATGGCGGCCTTGCCGTTGGCGAAGTCCGAGACCGACTGGTTCTGCGCGTACTCGGCGTTGCTCGGGTTGGTGATCTTGTCGGCGGCCATGAAGTCGATGTACCGCTTGATCGCCGAGACGTTCTGCGGGGTGTCGAAGGTCGGCTTGCCGGCCGAGTCGAACCACTCGCCGCCGTACTGCTGGCTGAAGGTGAAGGCGTGGTGCGCGTTCTCCGACGGGTTGGCCCCCTCGATCGCCAGGCCCCACTTGCCGCCGGTGCTCAGCTTCTTGCCGTACTCGGCGAGCTGCTCCCAGGTCGTCGGCGGCGCGGTGAGGCCGGCGTCGGCGAACGACTTCTTGTTGTAGTACAGGCTGTACGCCATGCTGTAGAGCGGCACGGCGGCCGGCGGCTTGCCGGGGGCGCCGGCGGCGGCGAGCGCGGCGGGCACGATCCGGTCCTTGCCGCCGACAGCCTGTAGGGTGGCGTCGTCGAACTCGACGAGCGCGCCGGTGGCCTGCAACGACGCCGACCAGGTGTTGCCGATGTTGACAACGTCCGGGCCCTTGCCCGAGGCGGCGGCCGCGAGCAGGCGGTTGAGCAGGTCCGACCACGGGACCACCTCGACGGTGACCTTGATGCCGGTCTGCTTCTCGAACTTGTCCAGCTCCGGCTGGAGGATCGTCTTGTCGGCCTCCAGGCTGGCGCCCTGGTTGCTGGCCCAGTAGGTGAGCGTCTTGGGCGATGCGGCGGAGTCGTCGCCGGAGCCGCCACAGGCCGTCAGCGAGGCGGCGGCCAGTACGGCGGCGGTGAATATCCCGAGGTGTCGTCTCGACACGGGTCTGCCCTTCCGGTGCGTGGTGGGGGTCCACCGACCTCCGTCGTCGATAGGGGTCGAAGGCGACGGGCGGCCGGTTGCGGACAGGGGTCGGGGGTGCGCCGTCGGGGTCCGTCGGCGTTTCCCGGGAGTTACATCACGGCTTAATTTATGTCGTCATTAAAGTGGCTGGTCGGTGGGTCGTCAAGCACGAGGCGGTTACAGTCGCCTCGAACGACCGACGGGAACGAGGTGACGAGTGGAGCTGGCGCGTGCCACCAACCGCAGCGTGCGGCTGCGCAACCGGTCCGCCCTGCTGACCAAGCTCTTCCTCGACGGCCCGCTCACCCGCCAGGACCTGGTGCGCAGCACCGGGCTGAGTCAGCCGGCGGTCAGCAACGTGGTGGCCGACCTGATCGACGAGGGGCTGGTCGCCGAGGCCGGCGCCGCCGAGTCCGACGGCGGTCGGCCCAGCATGCTGCTGCGGATCGCGCCCCGCTTCGCCTTCGTGGTGGGTGTGGACGTCGGCGAGACCCGGGTTCGGGTGGAGCTGTTCGACTTCGCGATGACCCTGCTGGCCAGCATCGAGTACCCGCTCGACCCGGCCCGGACCGAGCCCGACCTGGTGGCCGGGCACGTGCTCGCCGGCATCGACGCGGTGACCGGGCAGGCCGGCGTGGCCCCCGGCGACGTGCTCGGCGTCGGCATCGGCGTCTCCGGGGTGGTCGAGCAGGGTGCCGAGGCCATCGTGCACGCCCAGGCCCTCGGCTGGGACCGGGTGCCGTTGGAACGCCTGATCAGCGCCGGCACCGACCTGCCGCTGCACATCGACAACGGCGCGAAGACCCTCGGCCAGGCCGAGATGTGGTTCGGCGCCGGCCGGGGCGCCCGGCACGCCGTCTTCGCGCTCGTCGGCTCCGGCGTGGGCGCGTCGGTGGTGACCGGCGGCGCCACCTACCGGGGCGCGTCCAGCAGCGCGGGGGAGTGGGGGCACACCACCCTGGTGTACGGGGGGCGGGCCTGTCGGTGCGGCGCGCGCGGCTGCCTGGAGGCGTACGTCGGCGCGGAGGCGATCATCGACAGGTACCGGGAGGCGCGTCGGGGTCGACAGGTGCCGGGCGAGGACGAGGAGTCCCAGATCGCGGCGCTGGTCGCCGCCGCCGGGACCTCGGCCACCGCCCGGCGGGTGCTGGACGACACCGCCGGCTACCTCGGCGCCGGGGTGGCCAACCTGATCAACCTGTTCAACCCGGAGCGGGTGGTGCTCGGCGGCTGGGCGGCCATGGCGCTGGGTGACCTGCTGCCGGCCGTCCGCGAGGCCGCCGGCCGGCAGGCCCTGCGGCAACCGTTCGAGCAGGCGTCGATCGAGCTGTGTCGCCTCGGCGTGGACGCGGTGGCGCTGGGTGCCGCCACCCTCCCCATCGCCCGCTTTCTCACCGAGGGCGGCGTCCGCCGCTGAGCCGGGACGACGGCAGCGGGGTGCGGCGAATTACACAAAAAGAATCCTCGGGATAAATAACGAAGTTATAGATCGATGTCTTGACGCCGCCGCAATCTCGCCGCAACACTCCTACGAGAGCGCTCTCCGACCCGCGGCGTCGCATCGGCGGCACCACCACCCACGGCGCTACCGGTAGGCCCGATCCCACCCCCGCGGCAACCCGTAACCCCCTATCGACAGGCGATGTCATGACATCTCGCGCTACATCCGTACGCCCCCGTCCTCGGGTCGTGCGGCACCTGCTCGTCGGACTCACCGTGGCCCTGGTCGCGGCGCTCACGCCGACCGGAACCACGACACCCGCGCAGGCCGCCCCCTCCCTGCTGTCCCAGGGCCGCACGGCAACCGCCTCGTCCACCGAGAACGCCGGAACGCCCGCCGCCGCCGCTGTCGACGGCAACACCGGCACCCGCTGGTCCAGCGCGTTCAGCGACCCGCAGTGGCTCCAGGTCGACCTGGGTGCCCGCGCCACCATCACCCAGGTCAATCTGCTGTGGGAGGCCGCCCACGGCCGGGCCTTCCAGCTCCAGACCTCCGACAACGGATCCACCTGGACCACGATCTACTCGACCACCACCGGCGCCGGCGGCACCCAGAACCTCACCGTCTCCGGCGCCGGCCGCTACGTCCGCATGTACGGCACCGCCCGGGGCACCGGCTACGGCTACTCGCTCTGGGAGTTCCAGGTCTACGGCGAGACCGGCGGCGGCACCAACGATCCCCCGGTGACGCCCACCGACCCGTACAACCCCAGCCTCGGTCCGAACACGTTCGTCTTCGACCCGAGCACCCCGACGTCGACCATCCAGAGTCGACTCAACACCCTCTTCACCCAGCAGGAGACCAACCAGTTCGGCCCGCAGCGCTACGCGGTGCTGTTCAAGCCCGGCACCTACACCGCAGACGTCAACCTGGGCTTCTTCACCCAGGTCGCCGGCCTCGGCCTGAGCCCGGACGACGTCAACCTCAACGGCCACGTCCGCACCGAGGCGTTCTGGTTCGGCGGCAACGCCACCCAGAACTTCTGGCGGGCCGCCGAGAACCTGTCGGTCACCCTGCCCGCCGGGCAGACCGTGGAGCGCTGGGCGGTGTCCCAGGCCGCGCCGTACCGCCGGATGCACCTGCGCGGCGCGCAGAACCAGATCCAACTGTGGAACGGCGGCGACGGCTGGTCCAGCGGCGGCCTGCTGGCCGACACCCGCATCGACGGCCTGGTCGTCTCCGGCTCGCAGCAGCAGTGGTACTCCCGCAACAGCGAGTTCGGCAACGGCTGGACCGGCTCGGTGTGGAACATGGTGTTCCAGGGCGTCAACGGCGCCCCCGCGCCGAGCTTCCCCAACCCGTCGCACACCGTCATCGCGCAGACCCCGCAGGTGCGGGAGAAGCCCTTCCTGTACGTCGCCGGCACCGGCGAGTACCGGGTGTTCGTGCCGGCACTGCGCACCAACTCGACGGGCACCAGCTGGTACAACAGGACTCCGGCCGGCTCGTCCATCTCGCTGTCGCAGTTCTTCGTGGTCCAGCCCGGCACCAGCGCGGCCACCATCAACGCGGCCCTCGCCCAGGGCAAGCACCTGCTCTTCACCCCGGGCGTGCACCACGTCACCGAACCGATCCAGGTCGACCGGGCCGACACGGTGATCCTCGGCCTCGGCCTGGCCACCATCCAGGCCGACAACGGCAGCGTGGGCATGCGGGTGGCCGACGTGGACGGCGTCAAGGTCGCCGGCCTGATGTTCGAGGCCGGCACCACCAACTCGCCGGTGCTGATGGAGGTCGGGCCGTCCGGCTCCTCGGCGAGCCACGCCAGCAACCCGACGTCGCTGCACGACGTGTTCTTCCGCATCGGCGGGCCACACGTCGGCCGGGCCACCAACACGTTGACCGTCAACAGCGACAACGTGATCGGTGACCACATGTGGCTGTGGCGGGCCGACCACGCCGCCAGCGGTGTGCCGACCGGGTGGACGCTGAACACCGCCGACACCGGCCTCACCGTCAACGGCGACAACGTCACCATGTACGGCCTGTTCGTCGAGCACTACCAGAAGTACCAGACCATCTGGAACGGCAACGGCGGGCGGACGTACTTCTACCAGAACGAGCTGCCGTACGACGTGCCGAACCAGGCGGCCTGGATGAACGGGTCGACCCGGGGTTACGCCGCGTACAAGGTCGCCGATTCGGTGACCAGTCACCAGGCGTTCGGGCTGGGCAGCTACAGCTACTTCAACGTCAACCCGGCGGTGGTCGAGGAACGGTCCTTCGAGGTGCCCACCAACCCGAACGTGCGGTTCACGAACATGGTGACCGTCTCGCTCGGTGGCGTCGGCACCATCAACCGGGTGATCAACAACGCCGGTGGCACCGCGAACGCGGCCAACCAGACGGTGTACCTGACCACCTACCCCTGACCGGTGCTCCCGCGCCGGCCCGGTCCCTTGAGGCCGGGTCGGCCGGGTGACACCCAGGGCCGAGGCCGGCCCGGTCCCGCCGAGACCGGGCCGGCCCCGGTCGTACCCGTGTCGACCCGCCGAGGGCCGTCCGGTCCCACCGCGCGGCCTCCGGCGTTGCCCTGGGCGCGCGGCCGGGTCCAGTCGTGCGCCGTCGATCACGCCGGGGTCTAGCCACGCGGCGGCCGATCGTGTGGAGGATGAGAGGTCGGCGACGCGCCGGCCACCCGTGAGGAGGAACGATGACGCGCTACCTGCTCAGCCTTCACCAGCCGCAGGGTGAGCCACCGCCAGAGCCGGCATTCCTGGCCGAGGTTATGCGCCAGGTCGGCGAGCTGCGCGACGAGTTGGCCTCCACCGGGTCGTGGGTCTTCGGGCAGGGCCTGCACGGCCCGGAGACCGCCACCGTGCTGCGCGCCCGCGACGGCGACGTCCTGGTCACCGACGGCCCGTTCGTCGAGGGCAAGGAACACCTGGGCGGCATCACGATCATCGACGTGCCGGACCTGGACGCCGCCCTGCACTGGGGTCGCCGTTACGCGCTGGCCACCACCCTGCCGATCGAGGTGCGTCCCTTCCAGGGCGGGGCCGGCGACTGATTGTGCCCGACGTGGAGGCGGTGTTCCGCGCGGAGTACGGGCGTGCGGTCGCCGTCCTGGTCCGTCTCCTCGGTGACATCGACCTCGCCGAGGAGGCCGTCCAGGACGCTTTCGCCGTCGCGGTGGCCCGGTGGCCGACCACCGGCCCGCCGCCCAGTCCGGCCGGTTGGATCATCACCACCGCCCGTAACCGGGCGATCGACCGGCTGCGCCGGGAACCGCGGCCCCGACCGCCTGGCGGATGAGCTGGAGCGGACCGGTGGCTGCCGCGTGCAGCTCGCGCAGGTCCTCCCCGGCATCGTGGAAGGCGATACGCGTGTGCAGCCGTTCGGCGAGGTGGGCGTGCAGCGGGCTCGCGGCCGGCAGTGCGTCGCCCGAGCTCTCGAGTTCGCGCAGGGCGCGGGCTGCGAGGTCGGCGCGGGCCTGGTGGCCCTCCGGGCTGTAGTCGGTAAGCCCGTCGACATCCTGCTCACCAGCGTCGACGACCGCAGTGCAGGGGTCGAGGCTGGCCATGTCGCGCAGGAGCCGATCCGCGAAGTCCTCGATCACGGGGGCCATGCTAGAGGCTGCGCGGGGAGGCCGTCGACGCGTACCGGACAGCCGTCGCAGTGGCGGACAATGCGGCCGGACGGGCCTTCCGCACCGCCCGACGGCGGCCCTGGCACCGCCCTGAGGGCGCGTTTGTCGCAGGGGCGGCCGGGAACCCGAGGCGCCGGCCGCAGCAGTGGGGGAGGCGCCATGGCGTACCGTTCGGCGACCGCCGGCATCGTGCCCGACCTGTCCACCCTCACGCTCGGCGTGGAGGAGGAGTTCCTGCTGCTCGACCCGGACAGTGGGCGCAACCTGCCGGTGGCCGACCAGGTGCTGGCCGCGCTGCGCGGCCCCGCCCGGGACCAGAGCCGCCAGGAGTTCCGGCACAGCATGGTGGAGATGGTCACGCCGGTCTGCGCCGACCTCGGAGAGTTGCGCGCGCACCTGGTGGCGCTGCGCCGCTGGGCGGCCGAGGCCGCCACCGCGGTCGGGGCCCGGCTGGTGGCGATCGGCGCCACCCCGCTGGCCGAACCGCACCTGACGGTCCCCGACGAGCCGCGCTACCACGCGATGTCACGCCGGTACGGCCCGGTGGCGCACGATCCGGCGGTGTGCGGCTGCCACGTGCACGTCGGGCTGCCCGACCGGGAACTGGCCGTGCGGGTCTGCAACCACCTGCGGGTGTGGCTGCCGGTGGTACAGGCGATCACCACCAACTCGCCGCTGCACGACGGGCACGACACCGGCCACGCCAGTTGGCGGTCGATGCAGCTGGAACGCTGGCCCAGCATCGGACCGACGCCGTACTTCGACTCGGCCGCCGACTACGACCGGACAGTCGACGAGCTGATCGCCGCCGGCATCATGCTCGACGCGGCGATGGTCTACTGGTACGCCCGCCCGTCGTCGGCCTACCCGACGGTGGAGGTCCGGGTGGGCGACGTCTGCCCAAGCGTCGACGACACGGTGTTGGTCGCCGCGCTGGTCCGGTCACTCGTCGCCACCCTCGCCGACGACGTACGCGCCGGGGTGACCGCTACGCCCATCCGCGACTGTCTGGTCGCCGCCGCGCACTGGCGGGCCGCGCACGACGGCCTCGACGGCGAGCTGATCGACCTGCGTGGCGGCGGCACCCGGCCGGCCTGGGCGCTCGTCGACGAGCTGATGGCGGTGATCGCCCCGGCCCTGCTGCGCCACGGCGACCTCGGGTACGTGTTGGCGCAACTGGCCCGGCTGCGCCGCGACGGCACCGGCGCGACCCGGCAGCGTCGGGTGCTGGAACGCACCGGTGACCTGCGCGCGGTCATCGACGACCTGGTCGCCCGCACCGCGGCGAGCTGACCGCCGCGCTGCCTCAGCGGATGTCGTGGGTCTGTAGCCACAACTCCAGGAGCCCGAGCTGCCACAGTTTGTTGCTGCCGGCGGCTGCCTCGGCCCGGTCCGGCTCGGCGAGCAGGCGTGCCACGTACTCCGGTCGGAACAGCCCCCGCTCCCGCGCGGCCGGCGCCTGCAACGCCTCGGCGACCAGCTCGCGCACCGGGCCGTCCACGTTGCGCAGCGCCGGCACCGGGAAGTAACCCTTGGGACGGTCGATCACCTCGGCGGGCAGCACCTCCCGGGCGACCTCCTTGAGCACACCCTTGCCGCCCTGGGCGACCTTGTGCTCCGGTGGGCAGTGCGCGGCCAGGGTGACCAGGTCCTGGTCGAGGAAGGGGGTACGCACCTCAAGACCCCACGCCATGCTCATGCTGTCCACCCGCTTGACCGGGTCGTCCGGCAGCATCAGGTGGGTGTCCAGGCGCAGCACCGCGTCCAGCGCGGTCTGCGCCCCGGGCGCGGCCAGGTGGTCGGTGAGCAGGTCCCGGCTGGCGTCGTGCTCCAGCGCGTACGCCGGACCGACGATGGCCCGCAGCTCGTCGTGGCCACTGTCGAAGAACGCGGCGGCGAACGTCTCGGCGGCGCCGTGCCGGTGCGCCTCGACAAGCGGCTGGTGGTAGCCGTACCCGGCGAACACCTCGTCGGCGCCCTGCCCGGACTGGGCCACCTTCACGTGCCGTGCCACCTGCTCGGACAGCAGGTGGAAGGCGACCACGTCGTGGCTTCCCATCGGTTCGGTCATCGCCAGCACGGCGCGGCGTACGGCGGGCACTAGGTCGTCGTTAGCGAGCCGGATCCGGTGGTGGTCGGTGCCGTACGCGCGGGCCACCAGGTCGGAGTAGCCGAACTCGTCACCGGACTCGCCGCCGCGGCTGTCGAAGCCGATGCTGAACGTACGCAGGTGCTGCTGCCCGGCCTCGGCGAGCAGCGCCACGATGAGGCTGGAGTCCAGTCCACCGGAGAGCAGCACACCGACCGGCACGTCGGCGACCAACCGTCGGCGTACCGCAGTGCGCAGCGCGTCACCCACGGCGGCCCGCCAGTCGGCGGCGTCCATTCCCGCGTCGGCGGGCTCACGGACGTAGTCGGGTCGCCAGTAGACCTCCTCGCGGCTGCGCCCGTCCGCCTCGATGACCCGCAGGGTGGCCGGCGGCAGCTTGCGCACGCCGCGCAGCACGGTGCGTGGCGCGGGCACGATGGAGTGCCAGGACAGGTAGTGGTGCAGCGCCACCGGGTCGATGCCGGTGTCCACGTCGCCGGCCCGCAACAGGGCGGGCAGTGTGGAGGCGAACCGGAGCCGCCCCGGTGTCTCGGCGAGGTAGAGCGGTTTGACGCCGAGCCGGTCGCGGGCCAGCACCAGTCGGCGTCGGGTCCGGTCGACGAGCCCGATCGCGAACATGCCGACCAGGTGGTCGACGAAACGCTCACCCCAGTGCGCGTACGCGACAAGGACCACTTCGGTGTCGCTTGTGGAGTGGAACTCGTATCCGGCGTTGCGTAGCTCCTCACGCAGCTCCGGGTAGTTGTAGACACAGCCGTTGAAGACCAGGGCCAGGCCCAGGTCGTCGCGCGCCATCGGTTGGCCGCCGGCGTCGGACAGGTCGATGATGGTCAGCCGCCGGTGCCCGAGGGTCACCCAGCCGTCGGTCCACAGGCCCTCGGCGTCCGGGCCGCGCGAGCGCATCGCCTCGGTCATCCGGGTGACCGCCGCCGCGTCGGGTGACCGACCGTCGAAGCGCGCCTCCCCGCTGATCCCGCACATCAGCCGGGCCTCCTGTCCCGTACCCCGGCCGGTGCTGGCCGGTCCCGCCGACCAGACGGGGGGCCGCTGGCTACCCGGGCGGGTGGTCGTTATGCGCGCAGGGTGCGCAGGATGCGGGCCAATTCGGCGCGGTCGGTGTCGTTGAGGTGGCCGAAGAAGCGGTCGGCCTCGGCTCGGCGGGCGGTCCGGATGGCGGCGCCGACGCGCTTGCCCTCCTCGGTGAGGGCGACCAGGGTCGCCCGCCGGTCGGCCGGGTCTCCTCGGCGTTCGACGAGCCCACGGGCCTGTAGGTCGTCGACGACCTCGGTCGCCGAGCGAGCCGCGATGCGCAGGTGCTCGGCGAGGGTGCCGGGGCGTACCTCACCGTGACGGCCCAGCACGCCGAGGGCTCGGGACTGGCTGGGCGTGATGTCCCAGGGGGTCAACGACTCCTTGGTCTGCCGACGCAAACGGGACGCCACCGCCCAGAACGTCTCGGCCAGGCTCTCGTCGTCGCCGGTCCCGGTGGTGTCCTCGGTCACCGGAATACCGTAGCAGTCGATGCGGTTGTTCCCTCATGTTGAGGTAACCTCAGCATATCCGAACGAAAGGCAGTGCCTCTTGGAACCCACCCCGAAGGGCCGCGACCGCGGCCACCGCACCCTCAGCGCCGAAGAGAAGACACAGGCCCGCCAGGTGTCGCTGCGCCGCATCGGCCGCCTGTTCACCCCCCACCGGTCAGCCCTGGCCGTGGTCACCATGATCATCGTGCTGTCCTCGATCGTCGCGATGGCGACGCCGTTCCTCCTGCGTACCGTGATCGACAGCGCCCTGCCGCAGGGCGACGTGACCCTGCTGGTCTGGCTGGTCCTCGGCATGGTCGCCGTCGCGGCCGTGACCTCCGCCCTCGGCGTGGTGCAGACCTGGATCTCCACCCAGGTCGGGCAGCGGGTCATGCACCGGCTGCGCACCGACGTCTTCAGCCACCTCCAACGCCAGTCGCTGGGCTTCTTCACCCGCACCCGCACCGGCGAGGTGCAGTCGCGGATCACCAACGACATCGGCGGCATGCAGTCGGTCGTCACCTCGACCGCCACCGCCGTCGCGGCCAACCTCACCACTGTGGTCGCCACCGCCGTCGCCATGGTCGCGCTCTCCTGGCAGCTCTCCCTCGTCTCGCTCGTGGTGCTGCCGCCGGCCATCTGGCTGACCCGCCGGGTGGCCCGGATGCGCCGCGAGATCACCGCCCAGCGGCAACGCGAACTCGCCGACCTCAACGTCACAGTCGAGGAGGGCCTGTCGATCAGCGGCGTGCAACTGGCCAAGACCCTCGGCACCGGCCCCGCGCTGATCGACAGGTTCACCGCCTCCTCGGAACGACTCGTCGACCTGGAACTGCGCAGCGAGCTGGCCGGCCGCTGGCGGATGGCCTCGATGAGCATCATCTTCGCGGCAGTACCGGCGGTCATCTACCTCGCCGCCGGCCTGCCCGGCACCGCCGGCACGCTGAGCATCGGCACCCTTGTCGCCTTCACCGCCCTACAGGGCGGTCTGTTCCGGCCGCTGATGGGCCTGCTCAACGTGGGCGTCTCGCTCACCGCGTCACTGGCGCTCTTCGCCCGGATCTTCGAATACCTCGACCTGCCCGTCGACGTGGCAGACCCCGCCGAGCCCGTCCACCTCGACCGGGTCAACGGGCACCTGCGCCTTCAGGACGTCACCTTCGGCTACCCGGGCAGCGACACCGCGGCCCTCGCCGGGATCACCCTCGACGTGCCCGCCGGCACCAGCCTCGCCCTGGTCGGCGAGACCGGCTCCGGCAAGAGCACCCTCGCCGGCCTGGTCAGCCGGCTGCACGACCCGACCGCCGGCCGGGTCACCGTCGACGGCGTCGACCTGCGCGACCTGCGCCTGGCCGACCTGGCCGCTATCGTCGGCGTGGTCAGCCAGGAGACGTACCTGCTGCACACCACCGTCCGCGAGAACCTGCGCTACGCCCGGCCGGGCGCCACCGACACCGAGATCGAGGACGCCGCCCGCGCCGCCCAGATCCACGACCTGATCGCCGGGCTGCCCGACGGGTACGACACGATGGTCGGCTCCCGTGGCCACCGGTTCTCCGGCGGCGAGAAGCAACGCCTCGCCATCGCCCGCACGCTGCTGCGCGATCCGCGCATCCTGGTCCTCGACGAGGCCACCAGCGCGCTGGACACCGAGACCGAGCGGGCCGTGCAGCGGGCGTTCGACGCGCTCGCCGAGGGGCGTACCACGATCACCATCGCCCACCGGTTGTCCACAGTGCGCGACGCCGACCAGATCGCGGTGCTCGACCACGGCCGGATCGTCGAGTTCGGCACCCACGACAGCCTGCTGGGCCGCAACGGCCGCTACGCCACCCTGGCGGCCTGATCCGGCTCCCGATCGTGGGTGAAGGCGGCATATAGCATTATTGGTGCATGAACGCCCAGAGGGGTACCCCGCCACTGACCCGGCAGCCGGGTCGGCTGGTGTCCTTCAGCGACGCCGTCTTCGCCATCGCCGTGACGCTGCTCGTGTTGGAGATCCAACCGCCGCCGGACTTCGGACACCTCCTGCGCGGCCTCGGGGCGCTCTGGTCGTCGTACCTGGCCTACGCGCTGAGCTTCCTGCTCATCGGGCAGGTGTGGGTCAACCACCACGTCATGTTCGACCGCGTCCGACACGTCGACCGGGGCATCCTCTTCCTCAACACGCTGCTCCTGATGGTCATCGCGTTCCTGCCGTTCTCCACGTCCCTCCTCGCCGGCGCTCTTCGCGCCGAGCAGGGCCTGCGGACCGCGGTCCTCGTCTACGGCAGCACACTGTGGATGGCGGCGGCCCTGTTCAACGTCATCTGGTTCTACCTGCGCCGCGCCAAGCTTCTGGACCCCACCCTCGGCGCCTTCGGCGTCCGGGCCATCGGCCGCCGATTCGCGCTCGCGCTGATCTGGATCGGCTCCGGCATCCTCGTCGGCGCGTTCGTGCCGATCGCGGGTGTCGCCATCATCGCCGGCTTCCTCCCCGCCTACTACCTGCCCATCCGCGGCGAGTACGGCGAGAAACAACCAGGTGGCGAGATGACTTGGGAGTGACGGGTACCGGACACTCCTGACGGGCACGCACGCGGTTTGTCGGAGGCTGCCGCGAGACTGGGGCTTCCGCGAACGGGGAGGTGCCTCGTGCCGTACGTCAGATCACACACCAGGAGGGGTGGAGCCCGGGTTCGGGCCCACTACCGGAGACGGCGCACCGGCAGTGCCCGGCGGCGATCGACGGTCCGCCGCGTGTCCGGAGGCGGCAGGTCGGCCAACGGCTGGTTCCTGCTGCTCTGCGCCGTCGTCGGTCTCGTGCTCCTGCGCATGCTCATCGCCTCGAAGCAGCGTGCCCGCGAGCGGGCCGACCAGGCTGAGCGGGACATGCTGATCGCGGTGACCGATGCGATGAGCGGGCCCGAGTTCGAGCAGTGGTTCGCGCGGATCCTTGTCGCGTCCGGGTTTCGGGACGTGCAGGTGTGCGGCGGCCCCGGTGACCGGGGAGCGGACGGAAGCGAGTCTCCCCGCACTGGCTCACCTGGCCGGAAGTCGACCCCAGCTGGGTGCAGCCGTCTGCCGCCGACGTCGCCGAGCGCCTGGCACAGCAGCTCGTCGCGCAGTCCGGCGCCGACCTGCCCCCTTCCTCCGTCCACGCCACCGGCGAGTGGCCCGACACCTGGCCGCAGGACTGGCCATCGTCACGAACTGCCACGCGGTCGACGCGGGGTCGACAGGAGCGCAGGCCCGAGGGCAGGCGCCCCAAGACAGACGAGTGTCGCCGAGCAGGAGGCCTGGGTCGTCAACGCCCGTCGCAGCTCGGTAACTGTCTGAAATAGCCGGTGATCTGGGAAAATTGACACCCCATCATCCATTCGGGTGCGAGGCGCACCTTTCCGGGTGAGCGTGGTGGTCCAGTGATGAAGCAGGATACGATGCGTGACCTATCCCGTCTTCTCCGGTCCGCAACAGGTTCCGTCGATGGGCACCGTGCAAGATGGTCGCCCTCGTGGTCGGCCGGTGTGGCAGTGGGTGGCCGGCAACCTATTGGTGGTGGCACTGAGTTGCATCCTCGGCGGGTCCGGCTTCGTCTCTGCCGAGGACGAGTCGCCGGTGATCGGCTATGTGGCCGCGTTCTGCATTCTGGGGTCCGTTCGGGCCTTCTCCGTCCCCCTGGAATGGTTCCTTGCCCGCCAGTACGCATATCGATCGATCCTCCTCAGCCACATCGTCGGGCTGGGTTTTGGACTCATGATGCTTACTGCACCACCCACGACCCCGGCCACGGGCGACGCCCCGGTAACCGGTGGAATGGCCCTCGCCGTTTTCGCCGAGTTCATGGTGGCGCTGTGTGGACTTTTCGTAGCTGCGGCCATCGTCGGCCTCCGGATCTGGCGGAACGCAGGTAAGCCTGCTCAGGTCGCCGCCGAGCGTGGGTCGCTGGCCGCGCTTCCCGCAATGTTCTGGTTCAACACGGTTCTCCTCGCCGTCGTGGCCATTTTCATGGCCCCCAGCATGGCGGCCCAGGAGGACGCAACGCTGTCGTATGGCTTCTTCGGAGGCTTCCTGGTAGCGGCGTTCCTCCGCCTGCCCGGAAGCCTGGCCGAATGGTGGCTGACGACGAGAAAACTCCACCGGCTCGTGTACGGCGCCCACATGCTAGCTGGGTTACTCACCGCCCTCGTTGCCGTAGCGATGTTTGTAGGTCCTCCGACGAACCCCACCGCGGACCCGCTTGATCCCGTCAGCTCGACGCTGGCGATCTATCTCCTTTTCAGCTCCGTCAACACGGTGTTGATCGTTCCGGTTGCCCTACCCATCAGGGCCTGGCGTCGCCGGCGTTCGGAGCGGCCGGCGATCCATGCCCAGACGACGACGTCTCCTGTCCTGCCGCCCGTAGTGGCTCCGCCCCCGGTAGTGCAACCGGTCGCACCCGCACCGGTCGTCCAGGTGGACCACGGTTGGCTGCGCCGACCTGCGATCCAGCCCGCGCACCCGCTGCCGACGTACCCGATTGCCCCCGTGCTGCCGCACACCCCGTTGCCCCCCACCGCGCCCACGCCGGTGGTTACCGGTGCGAGCCCACCACCTCCCACGCCGCAGCCGGCGGCGGTGGACCCCATGGCAATTCATCGGCCGTCCTCTGAAGGGGGCAACGCCGTGCCCAGTGAAGGGCAGGCGACCAAACTCCGGCACGAGATCGCCGTGGCAGTCGGCATTGTCGCTGGCCTCGCGAGTCTCGTTCAGGGATTCGACACCGGAGATCCCTTCCGGACCGCCGTGTTGGCTCTGACCGTTGGGGGCATCGGTCTGGCTGTCATCTACGGAACGACGGTCAAGCGGTGAGGCTTCATGGTCGTGCATCGACGGCGCGGGGACGAACGGCGGCTCGACGCGTACGTCGACTTCGCGCACGCCCTGGACGCCGGACGTGCCCGTCATTCGAAACGGCGGCAAGCACTGAAAGATCATGGACAGCACATTGACAGTGCAGGAATTACTGTCCCGGCATGGCCCCGCCAATTCCGAGAAGTATCAGTGCGAAAGACGCTGCCGATACGATGAGCGGCCGTACCGGTGAGGGGTCGACGCTGCCCACGGTGCCGAAAGACCTGGCAAGCCGACAAATGTGCTGCGCCATGCACCTGCATCCGGCGTTGGCGGCGGAGGTGTTGCTGGAGTACAGCGTCGACAATCCGAAGGCATGGTGTCCCTCTTTCGGGGTGGACGCGGTGGCGCTGGTCCGGCACGCGCAGGCGGCCGACACCCATTGGCGGAAGCTGTACAGCGCTGTCGCGATGACGCGTTACGCGGTGCTCGGTGTCGTCGCGCTCAGCATCTTCCTCCTGTGGCGCGGCGGGCCGGTGACGGCGCTGTTCTCGCTACTTCTCATCGCCGCGGTGTGCGGATTCGGGTGGCGCGCGACCTTCCTCAGTCTTCAGGAAACCCGCACGGCGGCGATCAGGACCATGGCGGAGGAGGACGAGGAGGCCCTGGCCGCCCAGGCGCCGGAGGTCGACGTGGACCTGGAAGACGAGCTCGCCGCCCTCCAGGACGCCAACATGATCGTCTTCGAGGTCTCCGCGGACAGCCCTTTCGTTGGCAGCGGCACCGAGATCGGCCGCTGGGCCCTGCCACCCATCGATGCCGGCCGCCCTGGGGAGAAGAACCAGGACGGTACGCGCCTGCCCGCCTCCTTCTCCATCCGGGAACTGCATGACGACCTGATGCGGCTCGCTCGGTCCCGGCTCGGGCTGAGTGACATCGAGGTCACCAAGCGGATCTACGTGCGGGGGGATGTGCTGCCGGAATGCGAGGGGCTTTTCCCTCCGGACGAGACACGCCCACCATCCCGGCTGGACACGTCCTGGGTGGATCTGGGCAGCGACGCCCCGGGGGAACAGGCCAGAACCTACGTGTGCCTGGCGAAGAGCCTCGTGGGTGGCCAGATCGTCGTCACCCTCTTCGCCCGTTACACCCTTGACCAGGGCATTCTCTCCTGCGAGTTCGTCGCCCACGTTCTGCCACCCGTTCTTCGCGACTCCGCGCCCGCCACGGGGTTCTACGGCCTCTTCGGGGAGGATCTGAGCCCGCTTCATGGGCGCTCGGCCACCCGGGCCATGGCCATCGCGGCGTGGCGCACTCTCGTTGCCCAGTTGTTCCTGCGCTCGGACCGGGGTGTCGATCTGGCCGAGGCGCACGAGGATCGGACCCAGCGGCACTACGAGGCCCTCCAGGAGGGCCGACGCTACGACTACGGGGCACCCTTCAGCGCTCGAGAACTCGCGGCAGCGTCGAACATCGTGAGCTATTTCGAAATCGCGGATGTGCGTGACTGTCTGGTGCGGATGCAGCGAGGGGTGATCGACTGTTTGGTCGCGTTTCTTGAGGAAAAAGGCATCGATACGTCCGACATTGCCGCCGGAAGGCAGCGGATCATCAACAACATCACCAACATCGGGGAGGTATCCGGCCGGGGCAACATCTTCGGCAACCACGGACGAATGTCCAACTTCGATCGCGATGACCACGTCGACTGATCGGTTGGTGTTCCGCAGGGCCGACCGGCGGGCGACTCGGGAGGATGAGTCTGTGAGTCAGTTCAACTTTGGCGGCGACATCAGCGGTGAGGCGAACGTCTTCGGTGACCACGCGCAGGTGCACAACAGGAGCAACGACCTCAGTCGAGGTTCGGATCTCTCCGGGCTCGTCGCTGCCCTGGTCGACGAGGTCGCGAAGCACCGGACCGAGATTCGCGAGGCCGAACGGCTGACGCAGTTGGCGAGCACTGCCGCGGCCTACGCGGCGGAGCCCCGGCCCAATGTGGAGGGCATCCGCAGCCTGCTGCCGGCCCTGCTGACAGGCGCCGGAACTGTCACCGCCGTCGCCGATGCGGTTCTGCGTGTCTCCCAGGCCGTCAACAGTCTGTGATGGTCCGGCGCTGTGGTGTGGGCCCCACGCATCATCAGGCGCGGGTGCAGACGCGGGGCGGGGTCAGTCGGGGGCTTGGTGGGTGGGGCTGGCGCGGGTTTGTCGTGGTGGGATCGGGGGTGGGATCGCGGAGCCCGCGGGGTGCTCGGTGTGGCGGCGCAGGAGCTCGGTGACCCAGTGGGCGGCTTCCTTCTGCGCGCCGAGCATCTGGTCGCGGGCCTCGGCCTCCCATCGGGCGCGTCCTCATGGCGCCCCTCCATGGTCACGGATCCGCGTGTCACGCTAACAACCAGTGATCAATTTGCCCGCCGCCACGCCGTCAGCCGGTACGACATCGCGACGTCGCTTACTGATCGTCCGGGGGTCGTGTGGCGGTCAGCCGTGGGCGACATCCTGCCCGGGTGCGCACACTGCCGACTGTCGTCGCGTACCGGCTGCTCGGGGGAGTCGGTGCCACGCTGCTGTCCTGCGCGGGCCTGGCCGCCGGCGCGCTGCCCGTCGGCGCGCACGCGGCCTGGTGGAGCGCGCTGCGGCAGCTCGCGGGGCCGGGGTTGCTCTGCGGGTACGCGGGCCTGACCCTGCTCGTCGTCGCCTGGTGGTGGGCGGGCCGGCACCCGCACGCACCGGACGAGGTCGTCGACCGGCGGTCCGCCGCGCTCACCCTGGCCTGCTGGGCGGGGCCGTTGCTGGTGGCGCCGCCGCTGTTCAGCCGGGACGCGTACAGCTACCTGGCGCAGGGCGCGATGGTCCTCGCCGACATCGACGTGTACCGGCACGGGGTGGCCCGGTTGGGCGGCGCGTTGGCCGGTGAGGTGCCGCAGATGTGGCAGCGGACCCCCGCCCCCTATGGGCCGGTGTTCCTCGCGGTGGCGGCCGTGGTCACCGCGGCGACCGGCGGCAAGCTGGTGCTCGGCGTGCTCGGTCTGCGCCTGGTGGCGTTGGCCGGGGTGGCGCTGCTGGTGGCGTACCTGCCCCGGTTGGCCCGGCACTGCGGCGTCGACCCGGCCGCCGCGCTCTGGCTGGGCGTGCTCAACCCGCTCGTACCGTTGCACCTCGTCGCGGGAGCGCACAACGAGGCGGTGATGCTGGGGCTGCTGGTGGCCGGGCTGAGTCTGGCCTTCGAGCACCGCTACGGCGCGGCCACCGTGCTGGTCACCCTCGCCGCGCTGGTCAAGATTCCGGCGGTGGTCGGGCTGCTGGTGGTCGTGTCGCTCGCCGCGCGCCACCGTGGGCTGCCGACCTCGGTGGCCCGCACCGCCGGGTTCGCGCTGGGCACCGCCGCCGTGGTCACCTGGGCCACCGGCATCGGGTACGGGTGGGTCGGCGCGCTCGGCACACCCATGTACCGGCACAGCTGGTCGATCTCCAGTGCGCTGGGTCGGTTGGCGTCGCGTGCGGCCGGGCGCGTCGGTCTGCATCTGGGCGACGCCCCGATGCGGCTCTGCCTGGCGTTGGGCGTGGCCGCCGCGGTGGCGGTGGCGGTCGGCGTGTGGTGGCATCGGCGTCGGCTCGGCCCGGCGTACGCGCTGGGACTGGTGCTGGTGGCGGCGGCACTGCTCGGCCCGGCGACCCGCCCCTGGTACGCGCTCTGGGGTCTGGTGCTGATCGCGGCGGCGGCGCACGGGCGGGCCCGGCCGGCGGCGGCGCTGGGCGCGGTGGTGCTCGCGTTCGCGACGCTGCCCAGTGGCTTCGGACCGGACGCGGCGCAGGCGGTGCTGGCCGCCGCCGGGGTGCTGGTGGGATTGCTCGCGGTCGGTTCGCTGCGTCTGCTGGTGCCGCCCGCCCCGGTGGAGGTGCCCCGATGACCGCGGGCCGGCGGCGCGTGGTGACGGTGCTCGCCCTGGTCACCGTGCTCGCGGTGGCGATCGCGGTGCTGCCCGGGCACCGGGGCTGGTTCGACGTCGGTGTCTACCACGGCGCGGTCGGGCACTGGATGCGCGGCGGCGACCTGTACGAGTGGACCACCGGCAACGGGTACGGCTTCACCTACCCACCGTTCGCCGCGGTCAGCATGGTGCCGATGGCAGCGCTGGCCTGGTACCCGACGATCGTGGCGAACCTGCTGCTCACCGCGTTGGCCGTCGCCTTCCTGCTGCACCTGCTTGTGGACCCGTTGGCCCGGCGGCACGGGTGGACCCGCTGGTATTCGCTCGCGCTGGCCTGCTGCCTGCTGGCCGGGCTCAACCCGGTGCGGGACACGGTCAGCTTCGGGCAGGTCAACCTGTTGCTGGTGGCGCTTGTCTACCTGGACCTGTGGTTGGTGGAGCGGGGCAGTCGGCTGGCCGGTGTCGGGGTTGGGCTGGCCGCCGCGGTCAAGCTCACCCCGGCGGTCTTCATCGGGTATCTGCTGGTCACCGGGCGCTGGCGGGCCGCAGCCACGGCCGCCGGCACGGCCGTCGGGGCGACGACGGTCGCGGCGGCGCTCGCCCCGGACGCCACCCGGACGTTCTTCACCGAGGCGCTGTGGGACACCGATCGGGTAGGTGTGGTGGCGTACGTGTCGAACCAGTCGCTTCTCGGCCTGGTCGCCCGGCTCGACCCGGAGCACCCGGACCGGCGGCTGTGGCTGCTGCTTGTCGTCACCGTGCTGGCGGTGTGGGCGGTACGGGTACGCCGGGCCGTACGCGACGGCGACGAGAGGGCCGGCTTCGCGCTGACCGGCGTCGCCGCGTGCCTGGTCAGCCCGGTCACCTGGGTGCATCACCTGGTGTGGCTGGTGCCGGGGCTGGTGGTGCTCGCCGCGTCCACGCTGCCGTGGCCGCCGGTCGACGCGACGGCCCTTCGTCGGGCGCGGTCCGGTGCCGTCGGGTACGTCGTGCTGTGCAGTGGGCTGGTCTGGGTCTTCGCCAACGGGTCGGCCGGGCCGTGGGGGTCCGTGGGCGCCAACGCGTACGTCTGGGTCAGCGTCGGAATGCTCGCGCTACTCCCGATCGGGCGTGCCGAGACAGGTGACCATCTGGGGTTCACCGAGCATTGTGGAGCAGTTGGGGCGCCCAGGGGTGTTGTCACCGACCGGTAGCGGTGAGACTGGGTCCGGTCCGACAATCACGCGGATCGATGAACTGGATGGTCTGGAGGCAGCCTGTGTCCACCCTCGTGTCCCCGCTGGCCACGCTCGGCGCGATCCGCCGGCGTACCACCACCCTCGCCCTGCTCCTCGCCATGGTCACCGCCGCGCTTGTCGGCCCGTCCGTGGTCTCTCCCCGGTTGACCGACTCGGCCTCGGCGGCGGTCTACAGCTCCTGCACCATGAGCCGCTGCGCGGACGCCCGCACCGCCCGCTCGGGCTGGTCGGCCAAGGGGTTCCCGACCAGTCGCGGCTGGTACTCCTGGAGCGGTGGGAAGTCCAACTTCGCCGGCGGGCAGTTCTACAACTACGAGGGTCAACTGCCCACCAACGCGACCTACTACGAGTACGACGTCTACCCGCGCACCCAGGGCGCCGCCCGGGACGCGTACCGGATCGTCGTGAACCGCAGCACCGGGGTCACCTGGTTCTCGCCCAACCACTACACCGACTTCTACCGGCTTTGACCGACCTGGGGCCGGCCGGTCGCGGTCGGTCGGCCCCGCCGGGCGAAGGTCGCCCCCGGGCGGACCAGGAGGCAATGATGATCGATGACGAGGGTCGGGTGCCCGAGCGGTTGATCGTGCGCCGCGACGACGTCCTGGAACTGTCCGATGCGGTGACGCTGGCCGGAGCGGCGACCCGGACCAGGGCCGGGCTGTTCGCCGCGCTCGCCACCACGCTGGCTCTGCCGGCGTACCTGGGAGACACCTGGGACGCCCTCTCCGACGTGCTCCGGGACCGGCTCGATGCCGGCCCGCTCACGCTGCTGGTCACCGACGCCGGCCAACTGCTCGCCGACGAGCCGGCCGATCAGTACGCCCTGCTGCTCACCGTGCTCGGCAACCTCGCCACCAGCGCCCCGCATCCCCTCTGTCTCGTCCTGGACGAGGCCGGCCCTTCCTGACCGGTGATCGGGCCGCCGTCAGCGCCAGTCTGGACGGAGCCGCACGGTGGGTGACGGCGGCTCGGGTTCGCCATGGTCAATCCGGCCAGCGAGAAGGGCCCCACCTACGTCGCGGACCTCACCACCGCGGCGAAGCCGTTCAAGAGCAGCACCAGCCGGATGGTGGTGATCGCCGCCCAGGGCGCGGACGGCGACGCGGCCACCGCCGCGATGGCCGACGGGCGGTTGTTCACCTCCGACGCGAGCCGGCTGCACGTCGACCTGATCCGCATCCCCGACCAGGTCGAGTTCATGCTGTGCGCCGGGCTGGTCAGCTGGCCGACGAGGCGCGGATCACAAGCCGGGATGACGCTGCTGAAGACCCAGGCCGACGGCAGCCTCGGCCGGCTCGGCGACGGCCGGCGGTCCCCGCGTCCTTTGCTCTGCACCCGCGGAGGCACCACCTACAGACCGTGATTGTCGCCTCCGCGGGTGCAGAGCAAAGGCTGCGCGCAAGGTCGGGTGGGGCAGGGCTGCGCAAGGTTGGTGGTGGCCGGTGGTGCGGGTGGCACCACCCGCACCACCGGCCATCCAGATCAGTGGGTCGCGGGTGGGATGCTCTGCTCGTACTGGAAGACGTTGTGCGGGTCGTACTTCGCCTTGATCTTGCGCAGCCGCGGGAAGTTGCGCCCCCAGTAGGCTTCCTCCCACTCGGCCATGCCGATGTTCGGCACGTTGACGTAGGCGCCGTCCACGTAGGGCCGCAGCGCCAGGCTGAACTCGGCGATCCAGGCCTGGGCGATCGGGGTGACGGCGTCGTCGCTGTCCGGCTCGCCGCGAGTGCCCCAGCCCGCGCCGGGCTCGGAGTAGAAGAGCGCGTCCCGGTGCGCGAACGCCGCCCCACCGAACGGCTCCTGTCGTTGGGCTCCCCGGCCAAAGGCCTGGCTGAAGAAGTTGCTGTCCGGCGACGGAGCCTTCTCCATGAACCGGCGGACGATGCTGATCGCCTCCGCCGGGAAGGGCTTCCTGGTGAACTGTGAGTAGAACTTCCACTTTCCCGGGTCTTCGGCGCTCGGGACCTGGAATCCGGCGTACGTCTCGCTCCAACCGCCGACCCGCACGGTGACCTCGGGGTCGCCGATCGAGAGGAGCGGCTCCAGCAGCCTCCTCGCCTCGGCCTCCGAACCCTCGGCGAGCACCGCGAACAGCAGGATCTCGTCCGGGTGGACCTCGACCTGGGTGCCGAGACGAGGGTCGGCGAACGGTCCGGTGTGCTGCCAGGTGTCGAAGACGTCGTGCAGGTTGTCGAGGCCCGGCCAGGTCGCCTGCACATAGGCGACGCTCTCCAGCGGAGCCACCTGGTAGGTCAGGGACGTGACGATCCCGAAGTTGCCGTTTCCGGCGCCGCGCAACGCCCAGAGCAGGTCCGCGTGGTTCCACGGGTCCACCTGGAGCACCTTGGCGCCGTCGGCCCCCGCCGCGACGACGATCTCCACGCCGATCAGGTTGTCGCAGGCCATGCCGATGTAGCGGGTGAGAAAGCCGAGACCGCCCCCGAGGGTCGCACCGGACAGGCCGACGGTCCCCTCGCCTCCGGTCGTCGCCGCCAGGTCGTACTCCCCGAGTGCGGCGACCGCCTCGGACTGGGTGAGCCCCGCGCCGAGCTTCGCCTTGCGGGCGGCCGGGTCGATGTGGACGTCCTTCAGCTCACTGACGTCGATCACGATGCCGTTGTCGACGTTCGACCAGCCTTCCAGACTGTGCCGGCCGCTGCGTACCCGCAGCGCGACGTCGTGCTGCCGAGCCCAGGTGAGGGCGTTGACGACGTCCTGGGTCTCCTGGGCGAAGACGATCACCAGCGGGTAGCGCACGAACAGTTCGTCCCAGCCGAGGCTCGCCTCCGCGTAGTTGGGGTTCTCGGGACGGACGATCCGGCCGGTCAACGTGGCGGGCGGGAACTTCTCACCGAAGGACGGGCCGTCCGCCGCCAACGCCGAACTGCCGGCAATCATGCCCGGCAGGGCGACCGCTCCGGCGCCGACGGCCGTCGCCTTGAGCAGGTCGCGACGGGAAAGGTCGCGCATGGTCCGAGTCCTCTCGATCGGGGTTACGTCAGAACTTCGATCGAGAGGACTTTCGCCTCCCAACTGACGCAAAACCACCGTAATGCCGCAGGTAGCGGCAAAGATCCGAGAACTTGTCACGGAACCCGGTCGGGTGATGCGGCAGCTCAGTTGGGGTGCGCGGGCTGGTCCAGGATGGCGCTGAACCGCTCCTCGGCGAGGTCGAGCTGCCCGAAGATGTGCCGCTTCACCGCCGGCGACAACGGTGTGTCCGGCCGGCCGATCAGATCCCGGAAGAGCGGCACCAGCGGCCGGTACTTCCGGGCCGACGAGACGACCTTCGGCCCGACCGTGTGGATCACCCCGACGCCGTTGTCGGTGAAGTCCGACACCTTGATCACCCGAGCCCAGGGCACCCGGTCCAGGCTGACCGCCAGGTGCTCCCGGTACTGCGTGTTGCGGTCCCGCTCGGGGTCGTACACCGGGTTGGTGACGGCGGCGACGAGCGTCGCGACACGCGTGCCGAACCGCGCGGCGAGCGTGGCCAGCGCGGCCGCGGTCGGGTCGGGGCCGGCGTCGCCGTCGGCCAGCTCCCCCGGGTGGTCCTCGACGGCGTCGTGCAGCAGGCCGGCGACGATCACGTCCACGTCGCGCACCTGGTAGTGGTGCATCAACCGGATCGCCACCCGCAGGAGGTGGTTGAGGTACGGCTCGCGAACGCGCCGGTCGTCGCGGTGCAACTCGGCGGCCAGGTCGAGCGCGGCGGTCAACCGCTCGCGGGCGGCGTCGTCGAACTGCCGGACCTCCAACCGGAAGCGCTCCAGCAGGCCCGGTTCGCCGTGGATCTCGGTGATCGCGTGCATCGGCATGCTGCCCAGGTGCGGCGGGAAGTCCATGCGTCACTTATAGCCGATCTTCACCACATCGATGAGCCCTTACGTCGCCGACCCGACCGCGCGATCGACGGCTGGCCGGGCGTGGCGCAGATGTCAGAGCGGCAGCCGGTCGGCGCCCGCGAGCGGACTCACCACGAGCGGAACCAGCGGCGTCGGGAGGACGGGATCACGGCGCAGGGTGGGCGTCCAGCCCGCGTCGGCGCCCAGGTCCGGGTCGTGGGTCGCGTTGTACGCCGCCAGCAGGTCGACCGGCCGGGCCGGACCGCCGCCCTGGCGCACCCAGGAGCCCCGCTCGGTCAGCGCGGTGCCACCCCAGTCGTAGAGCAGGTCCGCCGGGTCGACCGCCGCGTCCAGGGAGAAGAAGTTGTTCTGCGCGTGGATCGCCGACTGGACACCGACGCCGAGCGCGTACTGGAAGTCGTCACCACCGAGCCGGTAGTGGTTGTTGTAGACGTCGACCTGACCGAAGCGCACCCGGGGCAGCCGTTGCAGGACGCCGTCGAAGAGGTTGTGGTGCAGGGTGACCCTCAGCCGGTCCACGTCCGGCCCGACGGTGTTGGAGGAGCCGATCAGCATGAGCTTGTCCCGCCCGGTAAAGCGGTTCCAGGACGCGGTGACGAGGCTGGCGGTGTGTGTGACGTCCAGCGATCCGTCGTGCACCTGGTAGGGCCGTCCGAAGTGGACCGGCTGGGTACTGTCCGGGTTGTCGCCGTCGGAGAAGCTGTTGTGGTCGACCCAGACGTTCTCGCTGCGGCGGACCGAGATCTGGTCGTACTGGCTGTTCCAGTTGCCGTTCTCGCCGTCGGTCGGAGACCAGGCGGGGAAGCAGTCCCGGGTGTCGACGAGGGTCAGATTGCGGACGATGACGTTCGACGCCCGGTCGATCATGAGGGTGAGCCCGGTCAGTCGGGCGCCGCGCAGGCCGACGATCGTGGTGTTCGGGCCGACGTTGATCTGAGTCTGGCGGGTCTGGTTGGTCACCGAGCGCACCCGGGCCTCCTCCAGCGGCCCGCTCGGTGCCACCCGACCCCACACCGCCGGGTCGTACGCGGCCAGGTAGGCGTCCAGCCGGTACGTCGGGTCGGCCAACTCGGCGCAGCTCAGCGGGGTGCCGTCTGGCCCCTCGAAGCCGTCGATGGCGCCGTCGACGTAGATGAGCTTCGGCGTGGCGTCGGTGGCGTTGCTGGCGTTGTCGCCGCCCAGCGCGGCGACCAGCTCAGCCCTGCTGTGGGCCACGCGGGTCCGTTCGGGGGTGGCCGCCGAACCGCCGGTCGTGCCGGTGCCCTCGGCGGCCCAGCCGTCCCGCTCGGGCAGGGCCTGCCGTCCGAGTTGGCGGGCCAGCCAGGGGAGCCGGTCGACGGCGGATGGTGCGAGTCGCGGGACGGGGCCGTGCGGTGCCTCGGCGCGGACGGCGGCGCTGGCCGGAGCGGCACCGAGCAGGAGGGCGATCAGCGTCGCGCCGCTGAGGGTTCTGCGCATCGACTCTTCCCATTCGCTGGTGGTGACAGGGCAGTCACCAGGAACGGTAGGTTCGCAGTTTGATGAACGTCAATATAAGTTGTGTGCAGGAATGTTGCAGTCGCCTCCTATCCCGCCAGCTCGGCGCGGTACGCGGCGGACGCCCACGGCACCGCCAGTTCGCTCGGGAGGGCCCCCCGCTCGGCCGCCCGGCGCAGCACGTCGACCACGCCCCGCAGGTGGCGGACCCGCTGCCCACCCGCACCGACAGTGGTCACCAGGTCGCCGTCGAGCAGTCGGGGCTCCGGCGCGGCCCGCAAGGCGTCCAACAACGCGGTGAACGGCGCGGTACGGGCCAGCGGGGCGATCAGCGGCACCCCCGGCGGGTCGACCCGGTGCGCGAGCAGGTTCTCCAGCAACCCCTGCCGCCCCGGGATCCGGCGGGTCACCACGTCCCCGGGCAGCCGCAGCCGGTCGGTCGGGTATTCCAGCACCGCCTGGCCCGCCGTGCCGGTCACCACCACCTCGCCCGCCACGAACTCCTCGGCGGCCAGGGTCACCGCCACCAGCACGGGTGGGCCGGCGCGGAACCGGACCCGCAGCACGGCGGTGTCCTCCACCTCGATCGGTCGGACCCGGTAGCGCTCCACCTCGATCACTGCCGGCCAGGGCGTCGCCCCGCCGAGCGCCTCGCCGATCGCCAGGCACTGCATCACGGCGTGCGCGAGCGGGTTGACAAGTGCGCCGTCCAGCACCGGCCGACCGTCCAGGCTCCGTCGACCGGCCCAGGGGGAGCGGGCGTAGTAGGAATCCGGCCGTTGCCAGGCGGCCACACTGGAGATGGCGGTGACCGTACCCAGCCGGCCGGCGGCCAACGCGTCGGTCAACGCGGTGAGCGCCGCCGAGCCGAGCGCCTGGAAGCCGACCTGGGCGACCCGGCCGGCGGCGGCGAGAGCCCGGGCCAGCTCCTCGTGCTCGGCCAGCGACAGCACCGGCGGCTTCTCCAGCAGCAGGTCCGCACCGGCGGCCAGGGCGTCCCGGGCGATCGCCAGGTGGGTGTGCGGCGGCGTGCAGATCACCACCACCTCGGGGCGGGTGGCGGCGAGCATCGCCCGGTGGTCGGTGAACACCCCGACCCCGGGCGGCACCGGCGCCGCCGGATCGTCCTGGACCGGCCGGACGTCGACGAGGGCGACAAGCCGTAACCGGCCGGCGGCGTGCAATGGCGCGAGCACCCGGCGGTGCCAGCGGCCGTGCCCGTTCGCCCCGATCACCGCCACCCGGGGCGGCGTCGCTGTCGCCCCGCCGGTCACCGCGCACCGACCGGCGGCGGACTCACCGGGCACCGGCCAGGGTGGCCTCGACGCCGTGTCGTCCCAGCGCGGTCAGCCAGGCGGTCACCTCGGCGCGGACCTCGTCGTCGGCGGCCACCTCCTCCGGGATGACCTCGCGCAGGGCGAAGACGGCGTCCACCGCGCCCGCCGGGGTCTGCGCGCCGGCGTCCAGGGCGGCCCGGATCGGCCCGGCGAGGGGATCCTGCAACGGCAACTGTCGGCCGTCGTCGGCGTACCCCAGTGCGAAGCGCAACCAGGACGCCACGACAAGCGCGCCCCAGCGCGCGGACCGGCCGGACGCGCGCAGGTCGACGATGGTGTGCAGGATCCGCTGCGGCAGCTTCTGCGAGCCGTCCAACGCCACCTGGAGGGTGCGGTGGTGGATCGCCGGGTTGCCGAACCGGGCGAGGACCTGCTCGCCGTAGTCGACCACCCGGACCCCGTCCGGCGGGGTGAAGCTGGCCGCGACGTCCTCGGCGATCAATCGACGCAGCACGTCGGCCAGGTGCGGGATCTCCAGCGCCTCGGCGATCGTCTCCCGACCGGCCAGTGCGCCGAGGTACGCCACGGCCGAGTGCACGCCGTTGAGGGCGCGCAGCTTCAACCGCTCCCACGGGCCGGCGTCGGCGGTCAACACCGCGCCGGCGTGCTCCCATCCGGGCCGGCCGCCGGGGAAGTCGTCCTCGATCACCCACTGCGCGTACGGTTCGGCGGCCACCGCGGCCAGATCGGTCACGCCGAGCGCCCGACGGGCCGCGTCGATCGTCTCCGGGGTGCTGGCCGGCACGATCCGGTCGACCATGGTGCCCGGGCAGGTGACGTTGCCGGCCACCCACTCGACCAGCCCACCGGGCACCTGAGCGGCCCGGCCGACCGCCTGGTCGAGCATGCCGCGCAGTCGTCGGCCGTTGGCCGGCAGGTTGTCGCAGCTCACCAGGGCCACCGGCCCGGCGTCCGCGGCGGCCCGCGCGGCCAACCCCCGCAGCAGCAACCCGGGTACCGTGGTCGGCGGTCGGCCGCCGGCCAGGTCGGCCGCGAGCGCCGCGTCCGGGGACAGTCGGCCGGTCACCGGGTCGAGTTGGTAGGCCTTCTCGGTGACGGTCAGCGTCACCACCCGCACCGCCGGGTCGGCGAGCAGCGCCACCACGGCGTCCGGGTCGTGCGGGGCGTGCCGTACGGCGCTCAGCGCGCCCACCACCCGGGTCTCGCTGGCGGTGGCGGAGAGGGTGCTGACACTGAACAGGTTGTCCTGGGCGGCGAGCGCCTCGACCACTGCGGCGCTGCGCGGTGCGACGGCCACGATGCCCCAGTCGCCGCCGGCCGCGCCGACCGCCGCCTCGGTGTAGACGGCCTGGTGTGCCCGGTGGAACGCGCCCAGCCCCAGATGGACGATGCCGGTCGGCACGGTGCCCGGCCGGACCAGGGGGCGGGCCTCGGCGGGCAGTCGGCGCAGCACGCCCAGGCCGAGTCGGGACGCGCCGGGTGTCACCGCCATGCCGGGCCGTCCGGGAAGCGGAACTCGGCGATCGACGCCGGTTTCATCGTGGCGCTGTAACCGGGCCGCTCGGGCAGCAGGTAGCGGCCACCGCGGGTGCGGACCGGGTCGACGAAGTGCTCGTGCAGGTGGTCGACGTACTCGATCATCCGTCCGTCCAATCCGGTGCCCACCCGCAGATAGTCGAAGATCGCGAGGTGCTGGACGTACTCGCAGAGGCCGACGCCACCGGCGTGCGGGCAGACCGGCACCCCGAACTTCGCCGCCAGCAGCAGCTCGGCGAGGACCTCGTTGACGCCGCCGACCCGACACGCGTCGACCTGCATCACGCCGATCGCCTCGGCCTGCAACAACTGCTTGAAGATCACCCGGTTGGCGGCCACCTCGCCGGTGGCCACCCGGCACCGCCCGCCGGTCAGCTCGTCGACAGCCCGGGCGATCCGGGCGTGCCCGAGGATGTCGTCGGCGTGCGTCGGCTCCTCGATCCAGTACGGATCCACCTCTGCGAGGGTGGCCATCGCGGTGATCGCCTCGTCCACGTCCCAGACCTGGTTGGCGTCCATCATCAGCAGCGCCTCCGGGCCGATCTCCGCCCGGATGATCCGGGCCCGTCGCAGGTCGTCGGCGAGCGGGCCGCCGACCTTCATCTTCATCGCCCGCCAGCCGTCGTCGTACGCCTGCCGGGTCAGCGCGCGCACCTTGTCGTCGGGGTAGCCGAGCCAGCCGACCGAGGTGGTGTACGAAGGGAAACCATCCCGTTCGAGCGTCGCCAGCCGGTCGGCCAGGCCGTCGCGCCCCTTGTTCAGGATGGTGGCCGCCTCGTCCGGGGTGAGCGCGTCGCTGATGTGCCGGAAGTCGACGCTGGCCACGAGTTCGTCGGTGGGCAGCTCGGCGAGGAACCGCCACATCGGCTTGCCGGCGAGGGTGGCCCGCAGGTCCCAGACCGCGTTGACGAGCGCACCGGTCGCCATGTGGATGACGCCCTTCTCGGGGCCCAGCCACCGCAGCTGCGCGTCGGCGCTGAGCGCGCGGCAGAACGCCACCGGCTCGGCGGCGATCTCCTCGACCGTGCGTCCCCGCAGGTGGTGGGCCAGGGCGCGGACCGCCGCGCAGGTGATCTCGTTGCCGCGACCGTTGGTGAAGGTGAACCCCGCCCCGGTCGTCCCGGCGTCGGTGCCCAACTCCACGTACGTCGCCGAGTAGTCGCCGCGGTTGATCGCGTCGGAGCCGTCGCCCCGGGCGGCGGTCGGGAACCGCACGTCGTGCACCTCGACGGAGGTGATGGTCACCGTCACTGGTCGGCCTTTCCGAAGTTGAAGACCCGTTTGGGCAGCCGGTACGTCAGGTCGACGATGGTCTCGGCGGCCTCGTCCAGCGGCAGTCGGTGCTCGGCCACCAGGCGGGCCAGGAAACCGGCGTCCACCCGACGGGCCACGTCGTGGCGGACCGGGATGGAGCAGAACGCCCGGGTGTCGTCGACGAAGCCTGTGGTGTTGTAGAAACCGGCGCTCTCGGTGACCGTCTCGCGGAACCGGCGCAGCACCTCGGGGGAGTCCAGGAACCACCAGGGCGCGCCGAGCAGCAGCGCGGCGTACCCGCCCGCGAGGGGCGCCAGCTCGCGGGTGAAGGTGTCCTCGTCCAGGGTGTAGAGCACCAGCCGCAGCCGGGGGTCGTTGCCGTAGCGCTCCAGCAGCGGGGCGAGCGCGTGCACGTACTCGGTGGCCTGTGGGATGTCGCCGCCGACGTCACGGCCGTGCCGGGCGTGCAGCCACCGGTTGTGGTTGCGGACCGCGCCGGGGTGCAGTTGCATGACCAGGCCGTCGTCGAGCGACATCCGGGCGAACTCCATCAGCATGTGCGCCCGGAACGCCTCCGCGTCGGCGGCGTCGGCCACGCCGCGCCGGCCCCGGTCGTAGAGGCGCTCGGCCTCGGCCGGGGTCAGGTCCAGCGTGCGTGCGGTGGGGTGGCCGTGGTCGGAGGATGTCGCGCCGGCGGCGATGAACGCGGCCCGCCGGGCCCGCAGCGCGGCCAGGTAGCCGGTGTACGTGCCGGTGTCCTCGCCGGCCCGCTCGCCGAGTCGGTCCACATTGCCCGCCCAGCCGTCGTACTCCATGTCCACCACGTCGTCCGGGCGGAACGTGGTGACCACCCGGCCGCCCGGCCCGCCCCAGCCGTCGGCGGCGAGTTTGGCGTGCTGGCTCAGGTCGTCAAGTGGCGACTCGGTGGTGGCGAGGACCTCGATTCCGAACCGCTCGAACAGCGCCCGGGGCCGGAAGGCCGGCTCGGCGAGCCGGGCCGCGATCTCGTCGTAGAGGGTGTCGGCGGTGGCCGGGCCGAGCGGCGTGCGCACCCCGAACACGGTGCGGAAGGTCTGCTCCAGCCAGAGCCGCGACGGGGTGCCCCGGAACAGGTGCCAGTGCGCGGCGAAGCGTCGCCAGATCACCCGGCCGTCGGTCTCCACCGGGCTGCCGTCGCGGGTGGGCACCCCCAGCTCCGACGGGGGGACGCCCTGGCTGAGCAGCATCCGGGTCAGGTAGTGGTCCGGCACGATGAGCAGCCGCGCCGGGTCCGGGAAGGGGTGGTCCTCGGCCAGCAGGGTCGGGTCGACGTGCCCGTGCGGCGAGATGATGGGTTGCTCCGCCGCGAGGGCGTACAGCTCCCGGGCCAGGGCGCGCTGGCCCGGTTCGGAGGGCAGGAGCAGGTCGGTGTGGTCGGACGTCGGCACGGGGATGCGCTCCTCGTCTCCTGGTCAGCGGGGGGTGAGCAGGTCGGCGACCCGGACCGGCTGACCGGTCTCGAAGGACCGGTTGGCCGCCAGGCCGGTGAGCAGGGCCAACGCGCCGTCGTCGGCGGTAGCGGCGCGGTCCAACGGGTCAGGTCGACCCCCGAGGAGCACCCCGGTCATCCGGGCGTCCGCGCCGCCGTGGCCCTGCCGGCTGCGGCCCTCGACGGGGAGCTGCCGGGGCGGTGCCCAGAACGGGCGCAGGGTGAGTGTCGCACCACCGCCCTCGGCCGGCGCCTCGGCGCCGTGCAGGGCGGCACCCTTGACCGCGCCGGCGGTGCCCCGGTCGACGAAGTCGTTCTCGGTCACCTCCAGCTCCAGCCGGCCGCGACTACCGTTGATCATCACCCGGTAGCCCTCCCAGGGAGCGTAGGCGGTGAGGTGGTACGTCATCGTGGCGCCTGTGGAGTAGCGGGCGAGCACCGCCATGTCGTCCTCGATAGTGACTCCGGGGGCGAACACGTTGCGGTCGCGCTGGTAGCCGTCCTCGGCCTCGGCATCGAGGTACAGCTCGCGCAGCCGGGGGTGGGCGTCCAGCCGCAGCGCGAACGGGTCGTCGACCGCGTCGGGGGAGCCGTGTGCCCGGTCGTAGTCGCGGGCGTAGCCGTGCCGGCGCCCGCCGTCGCCGTAGAAGAAGAGCCGACCGGCCGCGTACACCTGCACCGGGGTGGCCGCCAACCACCAGTTGACCAGGTCGAAGTGGTGACTGGCCTTGTGCACCATCAACCCGCCGGAGGTGGCCTTGTCGCGGTGCCAGCGGCGGAAGTAGTCCGCACCGTGGCGCACGTCGAGCAGCCACTCGAAGTGCACCGAGCCGATCTCGCCGACCGCGCCCTCGGCGAGCAGCCGGCGGACCTGCTCGTGCAGCGGGTTGTAGCGGTAGTTGAACGCCACTGTCACCCGACCGCCGGTCTCGGCGACGGCGTCCAGGATCCGCCGGCAGCGTGGCGCGTCCACTGTCATCGGCTTCTCGGTGATCACCTCCCGGCCGGCGCGCAGCGCGGCCACCACGTACTCGTCGTGGGTGACGTCCACGCTGGTGACCAGGACGACGTCGACGCGCTCGGAGTCCAGCATGGCCGCGAAGTCACCGGCCGGGTAGGTCGGCACCGGGCGGTGGCCCAGCTCGGCGAGCCAGCGGTTGTGCGCGTCCATCCGGGCCTGGTTGACGTCGGCGAAGGCGACCAGCTCGGTGGTGTCGGCGTGGTCGAGCACCAGCGCCCGCACGAACATCTCCGCCCGCGCGCCGGTGCCCACGATGGCGTACCGGACCCGCCCGTCGGCTCTCGGTGACATGCGTTCGCCTTCCCGGTGATTCTGCAAAGGTTTGCAGTGAAGTAATCACGATCAATGTGACCCCGTCAACGACGGCGCCGCGATCGGTGGTAAATATCCGCGTTTGTGGGGCGGAACGTCGCGGAGTGAAACAGGGGCGTAGCACATCCGCAGACATCGACCGTTGACACTGGCGCAACCGTTTGCATTAATGGGCCACACCCACCGCGTGACCGCCACCACATCGGACGAAGGGCCCGCCGTGCCAGTCACCATCCGGGACGTCGCCCGGGCGTCCGGTGTGCACATCTCCACAGTGTCCCGCACCTTCTCCGCTCCGCACCTGGTCAACCCGGACACCCGGGTTCGGGTCTTGGCGTGCGCGGAGGATCTGGGCTATCGGCCGAACCGGGCCGCCCGAGCGCTGATCACCGGGCGTACGCACAACATCGGGCTGATCATCGCCGACATCGCGAACCCGTTCTTCCCACCGCTGATCAAGGCGGCGGAGAGTCAGGCCCGCCACCGCGACTACCACGTCTTCGTGGCCGACACCAACGAGGACCCGGCCACCGAGGAGGAGTTGGTCCACGCGTTGGCCAAGCAGGTGGACGGTGTGTTGCTGTGCAGCCCGCGGATGAGCAACAGCCTGATCGAGCAGCTCAGCCGTGAGGTGCCACTGGTGGTGGTGAACCGCCAGGTGACCGGCCTGCCCTGCGTGCTGATGGACGTCGGGCAGGGTGCCCGCGCGGCGGTCGAGCACCTGGTCGGCCTGGGCCATCGCCGCATCGCGCTGCTCGGTGGCCCGCGCAGCTCGTGGACCAACCGGGAGATGCGCCGCGCCGCCGGCGCCGCCGCCCGGGCCGGCCACGCGGAGCTGACCGTGCTCGGCCCGAACGCGCCCACCGTGGGCGGCGGTTCCGCCGTCGCCGAGCAGGTGCGACGCAGTGGTGTGTCGGCAGTGCTCGCCTACAACGACCTGATGGCGATCGGCCTCGTCGAGGGGCTGGACGCGCTCGGGGTCCGGGTGCCGCAGGAGGTGAGCGTCGTCGGGGTCGACGACAGCACCCTGAGCCGGCTCACCCGCCCCAAACTGACGACGGTGGCCACCCCCACCGCGACCGCCGGCCGCACGGCCGTCGACATGCTGCTGCAACAGGACATCGAGTCACCGCGCGGCGCGCGGGGGCCCGGTGCCGGCACGGCGCTCGGCGTCCGTCGTACCACCGCACAGGTAATGCTCCAGACCGACCTGGTCATCCGCGACTCGACCGGCCCGGGCCCGCACGCCCGACCGGCACGTCCCCTGGCCGCTCGGCCCGGACCCGCATCGCCCCGCGGGCCCGAACGAACCCGAGCGCGGCCACCGGTGACGCCGTCGCCTCCCACCGCCGAGGAGTGAGCGCACATGCACCCCACCACTGACGCGCCCGTCGGGCGCATCGACCGTACCCCGCTGTCTCGGCGGCGTCTGCTGCGCGGCCTGCTCGCCCTGACTGTCGCCGCGCCGCTGCTGGCCGGGGCCGCCGCGTGCGGCGACGACGACGGCGGCGCCGCCGACCCGAACGCCCCGGTCAAGCTCTCCGCCTTCTGGTGGGGCGGCGACGCCCGGGCCAAGCTGACCGAGGACGCCCTCGCGCTCTACACGAAGAAACACCCGAACGTGACATTCGAGACGACCTGGCAGGCCAACCAGGGTTACTTCGACAAGCTGGCCACGCTCACGGCGGGCGGCAACCCACCGGACCTGTTCCAGATCGACGACAACTACCTGGCCGAGTACGCGGCCCGCAACACCACGCTCGACCTGACCTCCTACCAGAAGTCCGGAAAGCTGGACACCTCCAGGTTCCCGGAGAGCCTCTGGCAGTACGGCGTGGTCGACGGCAAACTCGCCGGGCTGGCCGCCGGGGAGAACACCCAGGGCCTGGTCTACAACAAGACGCTGCTGACCAAGCACAACCTGCCCGAGCCGACCACCGGGATGACCTGGGAGCAGCACATCGCCTGGGCCGAGCAGGTCACCGCCACGACGAAGGTGCCCGGCACCCAGGACCCGAGCGCCGACTACAAGGCGTTCTGGGTCTGGCTGCGGCAGCAGAGCAAGGACCTCTACAAGGGCAAGGAGCTGGGCTTCACCGCCGAGGACGTGACGAAGTGGTTCGACCTGTGGAAGGGCGCCCGGGACCGGAAGGCCACGCCGACCGCCGACGTCATCCACGAGGGCAACTCCAGCGACGTCACCAAGCAGCTGGTGGTCACCGGCAAGTCGGCGACCTCCTGGGTGTGGGCCAACCAGATGCCCGACCTGAAGAAGAACACCAAGGACGAGCTGGGCGTCATCGCGTACCCCGGTGATCCGAGCGCCCAGTGGGCGCGGGCCTCGATGTACTGGTCGGTGTTCCGGGGCAGCAAGAACAGGGACGTCGCCGTCGACGTGATCAACTTCCTGTACAACGACCAGGAGGCGGTCACGCTGCTGGGCACCGACCGGGGCCTGCCGTCCAACCTGGACCTGCGCCGGCTGGTCAGCGAGGGCACCACCGACCCGGCCATGAAACAGTCGATCGCCGTCGAGACCGAGCTGACCCAGAAGTTCGGCCCGTCGCCGCAGGTGCCGATCAAGGGGCACAGCAAGGTCAAGTCCGAGCTGATCAAGGCCGCCGAGAACGCGCAGTACGGCCGCGCGAGCACCGCCGAGGCCGCCGCCCAGTTCCTTGAGGCATGCAAGTCCGCCATCGCCTGAGTGCCCACCCGCCGAGGAGAGGAGCCGTTCGTGGCGTTGACCACGGCGCCCGACCCGACCCGACGCGGCCCCGGAGCCGCCCGAAACCGCGGCCGGAGGCCCGGACGCGTCCGGCACGGCGAGGGTCGGGCGGGGTACGTCTTCCTGTCGCCGTGGCTCGTCGGCCTGCTCGGTGTCACGGCGATTCCCATGCTGCTGTCGCTCTACCTGAGCTTCACCAACTACGACATCCTCACCCCGTTCGCCGAGGTGCGGTGGGTGGGGCTGGCCAACTACGAACGGATGTTCACCGCCGACCCGTCGTACTGGCACGCGGTGCGGGTGACTGTCACCTTCGCGTTGATCGCCGTACCGCTGAAGCTGGCCGCGGCGCTCGGCGTGGCGCTGCTGCTCAACCGCGCCTGGCGCGGCGTCGGGCTGTTTCGTGGGCTGTTCTACCTGCCGTCGCTGCTCGGCGGCAGCGTCGCGCTGGCCATCGTCTGGGTCAGCATGTTCAACCGCGACGGCGCGTTCAACTCGCTGCTCAGCCTCGTCGGCATCCAGGGCAAGCCGTGGGTCAACGACCCCGACTGGGCACTCGAAACCCTCATGGTGCTTGCCATCTGGCAGTTCGGCGCACCGATGGTGATCTTCCTGGCCGGGCTCAAGCAGGTGCCCGTCGAACTGTACGAGGCGGCGTCGGTCGACGGCGCAGGCCGGATCCGCCAGTTCCGCGACGTCACACTGCCGATGCTCTCCCCGGTCATCTTCTTCAACCTGGTGCTGGAGACGATCAACGGGTTTCAGGGCTTCACCGCGGCGTTCGTGCTCAGCAACGGCACCGGCGGCCCTGTCGACTCCACCCTGATGTACACGCTGAACCTCTACATCACCGGCTTCACCGACCTCGAGATGGGTTACGCCTCGGCGATGGCCTGGGTGTTCCTGCTCGCCATCGCGGTGATCACCGCGATCTTCTTCAGCACCGGGCGGTTCTGGGTGCACTACTCCGACGGGGAGGACCGGTGACGGTGACTCGGGCGCCGGTCGCCCCGCGACGCCCAACCGGCCGGCCGGTGCTGCGACTGCTGATCCTGGTGGCGATCCTCGCCGTGGTGCTCTACCCGCTGATCTGGATGGTGGGCACCTCGGTCAAGTCCCAGGAGGAGATCGTCAACAACGTCGGACTGCTGCCGGAGCGGTTCTCGCCGGGCAACTACACCGCCGGGTGGTCCAACTTCGACGTGAGCTTCGGCCGGTTCTTCCTCAACAGCACGATGGTCAGCCTGCTCACCGTCGTCGGCAACGGGCTCTCCTGCCTGCTGGCCGCGTACGCCTTCGCCCGGCTGCGGTTCCGGCTGCGCGGGGTGTGGTTCGCCGTCATGATCGGCACGCTGCTGCTGCCGCAACACGTGCTGATCGTGCCGCAGTACATCCTGTTCCGCACGCTCGGGCTGGTCGGCGGCGAATGGCCGTACCTGCCGCTGCTCATCCCGCAGTTCCTGGCCACCGAGGCGTTCTTCGTCTTCCTGATGGTGCAGTTCATGCGGGGCATTCCCCGTGAGCTGGACGAGGCGGCCCGGATCGACGGTGCCGGCCCGTACGGCATCTTCCGGCACATCATCCTGCCGCTGAGCCGCCCGGCGCTGGTCACCACCGCGATCTTCTCGTTCATCTGGACCTGGAACGACTTCTTCCGCCAACTGGTCTTCCTGTCCGAACTGGGGGACTACACGGTGCCTGTCGCGTTGACCCTGTTCATCGACTCGACAAGCCAGAGCGCGGTCGGGCCGATGTTCGCCATGTCGGTGCTGTCGCTGCTGCCGGTCTTCCTGTTCTTCGTCGCCTTCCAACGGATGCTCGTCGAGGGGATCAACACCGGTGGCATCAAGGGCTGAACCGGCGGACACCGGCGACCGGCGGGACTGGCGTGACGTGCTGCGCGACGCCGCCGACCTGGCGTTGCTCGGCATCCTGCTGACCCTCGCCGCGGCGCCGCTGCTCACCGCGGCGGCGGCGGCCGGTACGGCAAGCGCGGCGGTGCGCGACTGGACCCGTACCGGAGGCTGGCCGTCGGCGCGTGTCACAGTGCGCCGGTTCGGCCGCGCGGCGCTGCCCGGCGTGCCGGTGAGCCTGCTGGCGCTCGTCGTGACCGGGCTGCTCGCCGCCGACCTGGCGGCGTTGGCCACCGGCCGGGTGCCGGGCGGCCCGCCGGCACTGGTGGTGACCGCACTGGTCACGGCCGGCCTGACCGGGTACGCCGGGCTGGTCGTCGTCGAGGTGGGCCGCAACGGGGGCGGGCGGTGGCGGGCGGCGGCCCGGTCCGCCGCCCGTGCCTGCCTCGACGCGCCCACCCGCTGGGCCGCGTTCGCCGGGGTGACAGCGCTGGCCGGGCTGCTCGCCGTGCTGGTCACCCCGGTCGCGGTGCCGATCCTCGCCGGCTACACGGTGGCCGCCCTGCACGCCGTCGCCGGCCGTCGGCCGGTCGGTGCTGGCGGTGGCGGCCGTCGGCCGGTCGGGGCTGGCGTCGCCGACCGTCGGCCGGTCCCCGCCGGTGTCGCCGACCGCCGGCCGGCGACCGCCGACCCGGAGTCGCCGTGAGCACCGAGCAGGAGCAGGTGTGGCTGGTGGTCGGTGCGACGGCTGTCGCCCGGTACGTGGTCGACCCGGCGTTGGACGCGCGGCACGGGCCGCGACCGTACCTGCATCCGGTCCGCACCCTGGGCGGCACTGTCGTCACCGACACGTTGCCCGCCGACCACGTGTGGCACCTCGGCGTCTCCCTCGCCGTGCAGGACGTCAACGGCAGCAACCTCTGGGGCGGGCGCACCTACGTCCGCGACGTCGGCTACACCTGGCGCGACGACCACGGGCGGATGGCGCACACCGGCTGGTCGCAGCGGTCCGCCGACCGGCTGGCGCACCGGCTGGAGTGGCGCGACCCGAGCGGGGCGGTGCTGCTCACCGAGGAGCGTCGGCTCAGCGCCGCCCCGTCGGGCGGGGACGTGTCGGCCTGGCGGCTGGACGTGGACTACACGCTGCGCGCACCGGACGGGCAGGACGTGCGGCTGGGCAGCCCGGCCACCAACGGCCGCCCCGGCGGCGCGGGCTACGGCGGGTTCTTCTGGCGGGCGGTCTCGGCCGGGCCCGCCTCGGTGTTCAGCGCCTCCGCGACGGGGGAGGAGGCGGTCAACGGTTCCGCCGAGTCCTGGGTGGCTCTGGTCGGGACCGGGCCGGACGGGAGCGCGTACACCCTGGTCTTCAGTGGTCTTGGCGACGGCGACAGGTGGTTCACGCGGACCGCGATGTATCCGGGCGTCGGGGTGGCGTTCGCGTTCGAGCGGCCGGTGACCATCGCGGCCGGCACGACGCGGCGGGGCCGGCACGCGGTGGTCGTCGCCGACGGCGCCCTGGACCGCGCCACCGCCGCCGCTCTGGCCGCGAGACCGGGGCCGGTGCCGCCGCGCGGACGTCTGGCGACCTGACCAGGGGCGCGGGGGCTCGCTTTCTCGGCATCCCCGCCCCGACGGGGCCGCGGCCACCTATCCTCGGGATGATCGCCAACCGTGGGCGGGCGCCGTCCGCACGACGGCGTGCAGGAGGCCGAGATGAGTGGGACAGATCGACCCGAGGGCATCAGCCCGACAGCGGTGCAGGGGGCACCGGGATTGTGGCGCGTCGATCTCCAGAAACACGATCTCAGCATTCCCGGGCGCGAGGTCATCCAGAGTCGGGTGGAGTTCACCCCCGACTCGCCGCCGTTCAAGCACTTCCACCCCGGCGAAGAGATCATCTGCGTTCTCCAGGGCACCCTGGAATACACGCTCGAGGGCCAACCACCGATCGTGTGCAATGTCGGCGACGCGTTGACAGTGCCCTACGGCGTCCACCACCAGGCCCGCAACGTAGGCGACGGCATAGCGGTAGAGCTGGCCACCTACGTGGTGGAGAAGGGCAAACCCCTGCTAACCAAGGTGGACTAACCCCACCCGCCGCCGCCATGCGTGCGTCGATCATGAGGTTACTGCCACGGCACGCCGCTCGGGAGGGCAATAACCTCAAGATCACCGGGGGGCACCGGCAGGCGGTGGGGTGGCTGTTATCCGGACGGCCTTCACGATTGCCGGGATCGAGCCGATCAGGAGCACCAGCCCCCAGATGATCGCGATCACCGCGAAGACCAGCGCCGCCACGTCGTCGACGATGCTGACCAGGATCACCGGTACCAGGTGGTGCAGGAACTCCAGGACGACAGTGCACAGCAGGGTGGTGAGGATCAGCAGGACGAGGCCCTTGTTCTGGAGGAAACGCGGTTGGGCCAGCACCAGCAGCCCGGCCCACACCAGTTTGAGCAGCAGCACCAGCCCGAGCAGCACCGCCGCCTCGCCGACCGGGAAGAACCCCCACAGCGCCAGGTACGCGAGCGTGCCGAACGGGACGGCCACGAACAGCGACACCATGATCGTCAGCTCCACGAACGCGACGACCAGCGCGATCAGCCCGACGATGATCAGGATGATCGAGAAGATCAGGCTGGCGACCCCCTGCACCCGGCCCTGGACCCGCTCGGGCAGCAGCAGGCCCAGGCAGAACAGCCCGGTGCTCCAGACCGCCACCGCGTCGATCAACGCCAGGTAGCCGGTGCCCCGTCCGGACGGTTCGCTGACCCCGGACACGTCGTCGAGATCCACGTCCAGCGCGCCGGCACTGTCGACCAGGGCCGCGCCGGCGTCGGCGCCGCCCAGCACCAACCCGGCACCCATTTCCACGCCGATCGCCAGGACGATGGCGAGCATCGCCAGCAACAGGAACGGCTTACGCAGGTCACCCATGTCGGCACCTTCCTCGGGTCAGGACGTGGCCACGACGACGGTGCAGCCACCGAGGCCGGGGCAGGTCAGGCCCACCTCGGTGGCCTTGTCGACGGCGACCTTCGCCACCGCCCCGGTGCCGTCGGACGCCGGCTCGACCTCGTCGCGGATGGTCAGCTCGGCGTCGCCGGGCGCTGGCGCGACGACCGTGAAGCGTGCCGCGCTGCGCAGCACCAGGGTGCGCAGCCCGCCCGGGTCGGCGACCCGCAGCACGCAACTGCCGGAGAACGTCAACCGGCCGTTCCCGTCGGCGCAGTCGGCGTCGACGGTGGCCGGGTCCACCGCCGCGCGCTCGCCGGCCAACGCACCCAACCTGTCGACCAACCCGTGTCGGGCACCCGGATCACCCCGGTCGTCGCGGCCCGCGCCGACCGCGACCACGAACAGCGCCACCAGCAGGACGGCGAGCAGCCCCAGCAGCGTCTTCTGCCGACCACTCATCGCGCCACGGCCTGCGCCACGACCTCGGTGAACCGGATGGTGTCCACCCCGGCGAAGTAGGAGTTCGTGCCCTGTGTCTTGCCCACCACCAGCAACGTGACCTGGTGCGGCCCCTTGGCCAGCCGGACCGTTCCGACGTCCAGGAAGTCCGTCTTCTGCACCTTCGGGGTGAAGCCGAGGAACGTGCCGCCGACCTGGTTGCCGTCGATCGTGAAGACGGTGTTGGCGTAGTCGGGGGCCGTGGTCCGTGCCGTGGCGAACCGCCAGGTGCCGTCCGCCGGGATCTGCACCGTCACCGTCACCCGGTCGCCGATGGCCAGCCCCGTGAAGAACAATTGCTTGTTGTCGGACCAGGTCACCCCGCAGCAGTTGGGCTGCGCACCCACTGCCGCCTTGCTGTTCTGCGGCGACTTGACCACGACCGCGCCGTCCACCAGGCTCTCCGCCTCGACGGTGACCACCCGCGGCTCGCCGGGGGCCGGCTCGCCGTCGCGGGTCAGCAACACCACCCCCACGGCCACCACCACCAGCACCAACGCCGCCGCGGCGGCGATCCACAACCAGGGGGTACGCCGTGGCGCCGCGACCGCCCGCACCTCGTACGTGACCCGGCCGCTGGACCGGGAGCTCTCCTCCGGAGCGGTGTTCGCCGAGTACGCGAACCCGGTCATGTCGTAGCGCCGCGGCGGGGTGCCCGCCGGCACCGCGAGCGTGACCAGGAACGACACCGAGCCCTGGCCGGGGACCACCCGCTGCGGCTCGGCGACGGTGAACCACGCCCGCTGGGAGCCGTCACCGGGGGCCACGTCGAACACCACGGTGTCCGGCGCGGTGCCCGGGTTGGAGACGGTGAAGGTCAGCTCGCCGCTGTTGCGCGGATCGAGGGTGAACTGCTCGGCGGCGGCGACGACCGCCCATTCGGTGGTCATGACGACTCCTCTTCCAGGACGATCTCGACGGTGGTGGAGGCGGGCTTCTCGGCCTCGACGACGCGGGTGAGCACGGCGAGTTGGCCGGCAGCGGCAGCCGGGACCCGCACCACGACGTGGAAGGGCCGCTCGGCCGGCTCGTCGATGGCGAAGCCCGGCACCCCGGTGGCCAACTCCAGGGCCCGCCGCATGCCGTACGGGGTGCCGCGCCACCGGGCCAACAGCGCGGCGTTGGCCACCAGGTCGCGCAGCCGGCCCACCGGCAGCGGTAGGGGCGCGTCCGGCCGGGGCGAGGCCACCACGTGGTCCATCGCCACCCAGCGGGTCAACCGCACGACCAGCCCGTCCGGCGCCCGGTACGGGTCGAACAGGGCATCCACCTCGGCGAGGATCGCCTCGTCCGGGGCGTGCAGCCCCTCCATCACGTCCAGCAGCGCCCAGAGCACGCTGCCGGGCACGCAGGCCCGCTGGTAGGCGGCGGGCAGCAGCCGTTCAATCGCCGAACGTCGCATCCTGGCGCACCACCTCTATGTCGTGCTCGCCGGAGCAGAGCAGCCAGGTGTCCGGAACGGTCACCACGTCGGCGGTGGCCTGGTTGGCGCTGGGCGTCCAGTCCACGGCGGTGGCGCTGCGGTGCACACCGCGTTCGCCGCCGGCCAGGATCAGCCGCTCGGCCGCGCCGGAGCCGCCGGCCGCGCCCCCGCCCCCGCCGGCCGCGCCCCCGCCCGCCGTGCCGGTGCCTGCCGTGCCGGTGCCCGCCGTGCCGGTGCCCGCCGTGCCGGTGCCCGCCGTGCCGGTGCCGCCGGTCGTGCCGCCGGCGGTCGGGCCGCTCACCGCTACGGCGTCGACAGGCACGAACCGGGTCCGGTCCCGCAGCGGCAACCCGCAGTTGACCGACACCGCCTGCCACTGCGGCTGCGCGCCAAGGGTGTCCAACCGGAGCACCCCGCCGCTCTGCGTCGCCGCCACCGCGAGCTGGCCGGCGAACGCCAGGTCACGGCAGGTGCCGCCGACCCAGCCGGTCTGCACCGGCTGCCACTTCACGTCGGACTCGAACAGCCGGGTGCGGTGACACCCCTGGCCGGGCTTCTTCGGGTCCGGCTCGCCGGCACCGCTCCACAGCAACGTCGCCGGGCCGTCGTACTGCACCGCGAGCACCCGGTTGTCCACGTTGGCCAGACCGACGTGGACAAAGCTGCCCGGACGGCCGCTGGCGGTCGACAGGTACACCCCGAAGCTGGCCTGCGCGGCCACCGCCACCCCCGGCGCGCCCCGCTCCGAGACGAACGCGCGCACCGCGTAGAACCCCCGGTCGGCGTCGGACGGGTCGACCAGGATCTGCAACGGCACCGCCCCGGGCAGCAGTGACACCTCGTACAGGCCGGTGTCGGTGGCCACCAGCAGCGCGCCCGCGCCGTCGCGGTCCAGCCAGGCCACGTCGGAGATCCGCGCGTCCAGGTCGGTGAGCAGCGACCAGGTCTCGCCCAGGTCGGTGCTCAGGTGCACCCGGGAGCCGCCGGACGACCGCAGCGTCACCACGGCCACCGAGCCGGGGCGCGCGACGATGCCCGGGCGCACCGGGGCGGGCGCGGGCGCCACCCGCAGCACCGTCTCGCCGTCGAACCGGCCGGCCGGCTCCCACCCCGCGCCGCCGTTGCTGGAACGGAACAGCACCGGGCCGCGCCCGGCGTACCAGGTACGCGCCTGGTACTGGTCGACGGCGAGCGCGCGTACCTCGGCGTCGGGGGCCTCGTCGACAACGAACCGCACCGACTCGACGTAGCGCACCCCCGGTTCGGCCTGCTCCAACAACCGGTACACGTTGGACGCCCGCAACGGCTCCCCGAACGGCCAGCCGGTCGGGTTCAGCGCGGTCGGCAGCGGGCTCAGCGTCTGGTGCAACCGGTCGTGGATCCGGCGGCGCACCGCGTCGGCATCCTCCTCCCGGCGGACCACCACCCGGGCCCGGACCGACACCGCCTTGAACCGGGCCCAGGTGGCCCGGGACCGGATGCCGACCATCCGGCGTTCCTCCAGGTCCGCCTCCACCCGGCGGCGTGCCTCGGGCACCTCGTGCTCGCGCAGCACCGCCACCGGCAGCCGGCCACCGGGGCGGGCCGCCGACGGCACGTACGGCACCAGCACCACCTCGACCTCACCGGGCCGGGCGAAGCTGTACACCGCCGCGCGGGTGAACGCCCGGGCCCGCGCCACCGCGCCGGAGCTGGTGGCGAGGACCTCGAAGTCGCGGGCGGTGACCGCCCGTTGCTGGGCGAAGAACTCGTACGGGCCGCGCAGCAGCACCGACTCCAACGCCTCCATCTCCCGACCGCCGGCCGCCGGCGCGGGGTTGTCCACGCGTACCCCGGGCAGCGGGTCGCGCATGCTGGTCAGCGTGCCCGCCGCCACGTTGCCGGTGGGCCCACCGCCGGCGCGGTACCAGAGCCGGACCTGCCGCCCGGCCGGCGGCACCGCCGCCACGGTCACCGGGACGGGTGGCGGTGCCGGCGCCGTGTCGCCGGGCGTTGCCGGCGGTCGCAGGTCCAGGGCCGGGGCGAAGGTGACGGTGCCCGAGCAGCGGTCCACCAGGTACGCCTTGGCCTGCGTGCCGAGCCCGGCGAAGCTGTCCACCGGCCGCCAGATCTCGAACGTGCGGCCGTCGTGCTCGCGGGCCGCCGCGCCCAACTCGACGGTCCCGGGTGGCACCTCGACGCCGAGGAGCAGGTCCAACGCCTCGGCGGTGTGCGTCAGCGGGGCGTGGGCGGCGCGCAGCACCTGGCCGGGCTGGCCGGTGCCCACGCCGAGCAGCTCCGCGTCGACAGGTTCGCAGTGGTGCATCCGTACCGTCACCGACGCCTCGTCGGCGGGCAACAGCGTCGGCTCGGTGGTGACGAACACGACCGGCCGGGGGTCCGCGCCGCGCGCCGCCGCGACCCGCAGGCCCGCCGGGATCCGGATCGCGGCGCGGTCGGTGCCGCCGCGGGTGAACCGGACGTCCGCCCAGGCCGCGGTGGGCGCGTGCCGGGTGACCCCGAGCAGGTTCAGAAACGAGACGTACGCCTTGTCCGGCAACTGGTTCAGCCGGTAGATCATCACCTCGGTCAGGTGCGCGAACGCCTCCACCAGGGCCATCCCGGGGTCGTGCGCCGACAGGTCGGTCCACGCCGGGCAGGACTGCCGGATCCGTTCCCGGGCCTCGGTGACGAGGTCGAGGAACCCACGATCGTCCAGGTGCGGCACGGGCAGCGTCATGAGGGCCCTCCCTGCGCGGGTTCGTCGACCGGGAGCAGGTCCACGGAGAACACCAGTTGCCCGGGGGTCAGGCTGGCCCGCACCCGGTAGTCCAACCGGATCACCAGCCGCCACGCGTCGTCCGGGTCCGGTCCGGCGTCGGTGTCGATCACCTCGACCCGCGGCTCCCACCGGGCGATGGCCTGCCGGACGTAGTGGATGGCCAGCCCGGCCGTGGTGTCGTCGTTGGGCGCGAAGACGAGCCGGTGCAGCCGCGACCCGTACCCGGGTCGCATCAGCCGCTCGCCCGGCGTCGTCGACAGGAGCAGGAACAGCGCCTGCCGTACGCTCTCGTCGCCCTCGGTCATCGCCAGGCCGCCGGCCGCGGTGAGCGCCAGACCTCCACCCCGGCCGGCGTCGAAGCCGGCGCCGACGAACCGGAAGGCCCTCATCGGTCCGCCCCCAGGAAACGCTGGCGGGCGTCGCGCACCGTGTGATGGACCGCGTTGGGTGGGGTGCCGTTGGTGAACCCCTCCAGGCTGTCGAGCACCACCCGCTGCCCGCCGACCCGCACCCAGTCGCTGTAACCGACGCGGAGGCTCTCCGTCTTCGTACACGGCTTGACGGTCGGGCCGTAGTTCGGGCAGGCGACGATCGTGCGTCCCTCCGGGTCGTCGTCGACGAGCACCGGCACACCGGTGACGGTCACCCACCGCTGCGAGGGTCGGTTCTCGACCCGGCCGTCGTGATCGCAGGTGATCACGGAGCCACTGTGGATCCAGCGCATCAGCCGCCTCCTTCGTGGTGGGCGCGGGCCAGCGAACGGGCCTGCCGCGCCGCTGTCGTCGGGTCCTCGGTCGACTCGGCGCGCAGGAAGTCCACGCTGCGGGCGCGGACCACCATGGCCCGACCGGGTGCGGAGATCACCAGATCGGACGCCGCGTGCAGGGTGGCCAGGTCCGGGGTCAGTTCCAGGAAGCTGCCGCCCTCGGTGGCCAGTCGCAGACTGCGCCGCACGTCGTCGACGACTATCGACTGCCCGCCGGCGGTGCGCAGCGTCCAGCGGCGGGCCTTTCCGTCGTCCACGCCCGTGTCGTACGGCTCGACGGCGCCGAACAGCGAACCGAGCACGATGCCCGAGGCCGGCTCACCACCGGGCAGCGCCACCAGCACCGTGTCGTCCGGATCCGGCAACGCCACCAGACCCTTGCCCCGCCCCGCGCCGGGGCACAGCACGGCGAGCCAGCCGGCGTCCAGGTCCCCGTACGCCGGCAGGGTCAGCCGGACCCGGCCCAACCCGTCCGGGTCGGCGACGTCGGTGACGGTGCCGAGGGTGACCACCGCCGCGCCGGGCGGGGCCGCCGGAGTGGCCGGTGGCACAGTGGAGAACCGCGTCAGGTGCCCGTTGCCGTCGACCGTGTGCACCACCTCGGTCAGCACGTACGCCCCGGCGACCGGCTCGGGCACCCCGCCCAGGTCGATCCGTCGGCCCGGCCGCAACGCCGGATCACCCTCGGCCACCCCCTCGGCGGTGACCTGGGCGGCGGCCCGGGTGTCCAGCCGCGCCTGGGCCAGCGCCGCCAACTCGTCGTCGCTGCGACCCGGCTGGTCGACGGCGGTGCGGACCCCGCCGGCGCCCACGTCGGCCGGGTCCGGTCGGTCAAACGCCGGCCGGCCACAGCGCGCCTCGTCGACCCGCTGGCTGATCACCTCGGCCCGCTGCGGGTGCCAGCCCAACGCCGCGCTGGCACCGCTGGCCTGGTCGGCGTTCGTGGACAGGCGCAGGGTGTGCACCCCCGCGCCGAGGGTCAGCGCGACCGGCTCCCCGTAGCCCGCGAGGGTGACCAGCCGGACCCCGTCGCCGTCGCTGACCAGGTGCAGCCCGGCCCGGCCGGCCACCTCACGCAGCAGCTCCAGATCACTGTGCCGGTGCTGCGAGAGCCGCTCCACCCGGGGCCCGTCGACCTCCGCGCTCACCTCGATCCCCACCGCGCCGCACAGCTCCCGGGCCAGCTCCACGGCGGTCACCGCTGTGAAGACCCGCAACCCCTGCCGTTTGCGCAACCGGTGCAGCAGGTCGTACGCCCGCAGCCGCAGCACCGCCGCCCCGTCACCGGCGTACTCCACCTCCACGGCGGTGACCTCCCCGCCGAACAGGGCGTCGGCATGATCGGCCAGCCGTACGTCGAGGGTCGTCCCGAGGCGCACCGCCGGGTCGAACGCGCCGACGCCGGCGGCGGTGGCGAGCACCAACTCCGCCTGCGTGGGCTGGTCGAGCCGCGCCGCCACCCGCAGCGAGCGCACGCGTGGACGAACCGCGCCGGTCAGCTCGACGCCGTCGAGCAGGACGACCAACGCCCGGGGCGCGACGCTCGTCACGGCGTACCCCCGGGGGTGGGGTTGGTGCCGGTCGGGCCCCAGGCGGCGGGCGCGGTGGCGATCGAGGCTCCGACGAACGACGCGCCGGCACCCACCCCGCCGGCCAGCGCCCGCGCGACGCCGGTCACCGCGCCCACCACCGATCCGCCGCCGCTCGGCGCACCGGGTGGTGGCACGGCGAGGGTGGTGCCGGCCGGCACGGCGAGGGGGTCGGTGATCCGGTTGTGTTCGGCGAGCAGACGCCAGCGCAGCGGCGAACCGAGCGCGTCGTTGGCCAGCAGGTCGAACCGCACACCGGAACGACCCGGTTCGGCCGCGCCGTCGCCGGCCGCGATCACCGCGCTGCCCGGCGCGGCGGTCGGGGTGTTCGCCGCGGCCAACTCCTCGGCGAAGCCGGCCTCGGCCTGGTCGGCGGTCTCGGCGGTGCGGACCAGCTTCAGCCGCAGCCAGGAACGCCGGGGCGAGCCGGTGCTGGTGAACGCGTCGAACCGCTCCGCCACCGCGATGATCACACCGGGCACATTCCAGGTCTTGCCCCACACCAACCGGACCAGCGGTGGTCGCAGCCACCCGTGTTCGGCCGTCGAGTTCTCCGCGAGCATCCACAGCGGACGGGTGAGGACCCGTACGTCCGCCGGACGCACCTGCGCCTGGACGAAGTCGACGTCGAAGAGCAGGTCGAGCACCAGCTCGGTCCGACCGCCGCCGGTGAAGACCAGCGGATCGTCGGCCAACCCGGCGCCGGAGAGCTGCCCGCCGGCGACACCCCGATGGCGTACGCCGGCGAGTCGGGTCACCTGCACGGTCTCCGGGTTCAGCAGGCAGTCGACACGTTCGCCGGAGGAGTCGATGAGGAAGGCGACGCGCTCCATCAGTAGCCCGCCTGTTCCCGATCCAGCCGGGCCAGCTGGTCGCTGTCCAGCGCCGCACCGGCGACCGACCACAGCGCGGTGTCGTCGGGCAGCGCCGGCCACGGACCGAACGCGGTCGCGTCGGCAGTGCTCGCCGGTCCTGTGCTCGCCGGCCCTGTGCTCGCCAGTCCTGTGCTCGCCGGCCCTGCGCCGCCCGAAAACCGGTCCGCCAAGCCGATCCAGGCCACACCCGCGGCGCCCTTGGCCGCACCGTTGTGGCCTGCGGTGTGTTGTCCAACCCGCTCGCCAATGTGCTGCCCCGACCGTGCCCGCTCGTCCGGCAGTGCCGGCCACAGGCCGCCGCCGGCCGGTGCGCTGCCGCTACTTGGTGTGCTGCCACCGGCCGGTGTGCTGCCGCCGGCCGGTGTGCTGCCGCCGGCCGGTGTGCTGCCGCCGGCCGGTGCGCTGCCGCCGGCCGGTGTGCTGCCGCCGGCCGGTGTGCTGCCGCCGGCCGGTGTGCTGCCGCCGGCTGATCGCCCGTCCCGAGCCGCCGCCCGGTCCGGCCCCGCCCCGCCGACGTCGGCGGAGTCAGTTGTAGATCTTGGAAGGAAAGTGCCCCTGGAGGGGCCGAAATCTTCCAAGATCTCGCCGGGGTGGGTGCGGAGGGGCGAGTTGGCCGGGGTGTCGTCCCGTAACGGTCCTGTCGCCGCGACCCGTCGGGTTGACGTGCGCGGACGCCAACTCTCCAGCAGCCGGCCCGGCCCGCGGCGGCCCACAGTCGCCGCGAGCGGCGCCGCGACGGAGTGCCCGTCAATGCCGTCCCGGGGGCTGGCGCCGCCCAGCCCTGGGCCGCCGGACCGGTCGGCCGCCCTCGACGGGTGCTTCGACCTGCCGGTTGCGCCCGTCGAGCGCGACCCGTCCGGCCTTCCGACCCCGCTCACCGCCGCCGGCCTGTCGACGCCGTACGCCGCGTCCACCGTGCCGCCGTCACCCACCATGCCCGCTGTGGTGGACGCCGGGCGGCCACGCCCGTAGGAGTTCGCGGCCGCGTCCGGGCCGCTCAGGTTGGTTGTGCGACAGGGCCCACCGCCCGTGTCGGGGGCACAGCGGTCCGCCTCGCCGGGAGCACCACGATCCGCCTGGCCGGGGGCACGACGACCCACCTCGCCGGTGGCGCGGCGGCCCAGCGAGTCGGCAGGGAACCCGGCATGCTCCCCGGCGGGCCGAGCTGGCCCGGTCACCGCATTCCACCGGTCCAGCCCGTCCTGACCGATCCGGTCGCCGAAACCGGGGCCGAAGCTAGGGCCGCCGCCCGAGCCGAAGCCGGAGCCGGAGCCGGAGCCGGAGCTGAGGTCGACGCCGGGACTGGAGCCGAAACCGGAGCCGGAGCTGAGGTCGACGCCGGGACTGGAGCTGGAACTGCCGGCGGGGTCATCTCGCCTCTCCGCCGGTGCGGCGGCGGGCCGATCGAGGTCCAGGTCGTGCAGCAGACCCGGCGCGTGGGCGGCGACCAGGTCCAGCCAGTGCTGCGGAGGTTCCCCGAAGCGGCGCGGTGTCGCCCGAGGCGTCTCCGACGGCGGCTGCGGCGCACGGTGTCCGGCGGTTGCCTGATGTCCGGCGGTTGCTTGTTGTCCGGCGGTTGCTTGTTGTCCGGCGGGTGTCCGATGCCCGGTGGGCTCGACCTGCCCGGCGAGACGCTGGGCTGCCCCGGCCGCCGCGCGTAGCCGGTCGGCCAGCCAGCTACGCGGGTGTCGGCGCGGTGGCACCGCCGGTCTCCAGCTCCAGGCTCTCGTAGCGCAGGGTCAGCGCGGCGATGGCGATCTCGTGGCTGAGGGTGTTGAGGTGCGCGCCGCGCCACCGGGTGGGCCAGGCGTCGATCAGGTTCCACCGCAGCACCTCGGCGGTGCCGACCGAGTCGAGCAGCACCACCGAGACGTTGCGGCGGTTGAGGGTGCCCTGCGCGGTGGCGTTCACCCAGTCCCACAACTCGCGGGAGGCGGTGAGCCCGAAGTGCAGTGTCACCGGCTCGTACTCGGCCTGGCCGGGCACCATCCGCATCCGGCCCAGGCCGTGCTCCCGGTACGGCTGCCCGGGGATGTTCACCTCCAGCCCGGTCATCTCGGTGAAGTGGCCGTTGGTGACACCGTTGATGAGTAGCCGGAAGTGGTACGCCCGGTACGGGTCGGCCGGCGCGCCGGGCTGCGGGGTGGCTGTGGTGGGCATGTCAGCCTCCGATCGTCTCGGTCTCGGTGCCGCCGGCCCACTGGCTCAGCTTGAACACCACGAACTCGGCGGGTTTGACGACGGCGATGCCGATGTGGGCGATCACCATGCCCGCGTCGCGGACGTCGACCGGGTTGGTCTCCTCGTCGCACTTGACGAAGAACGCCTCCTCCGGGCTGCGCCCGAGCAGTGCGCCGTCGCGCCACACCCGGGTGAGGAACGCCCCGATGTCGCGCCGGATCGAGCGCCAGAGGGTGAAGTCGTTGGGTTCGAAGACCATCCACCGGGTGCCGTTGGCGATGGCCTGTTCGATGGCGATGCTGAGTCGCCGGACGTTGAGGTAGCGCCACTCGCTGGCCTCGGCGGCGAGCGTACGGGCGCCCCAGACGCGGATGCCCTCTCCGGCGAAGTAGCGGATCACGTTGACACCCTTGGGGTTGAGCACGTCGTGCTCCGGTCGGGTGACCAGGTAGGCCAGGTCGACGGCGCCCCGCACAGGCTCGTTGGCCGGTGCCTTGTGCACTCCGCGCAGGGCGTCGGTGCGGGCCCAGATGCCGGCCAGGTGCCCGCTCGGCGGGGTCAGTTCCAACTCCCCGCTGATCGGGTCGCGAACCCGCAGCCAGGGGTAGTAGAACGCGCCGAACTCGGACTGCCGGGGCCGGTACGCGGCACCCTCGTGCCCGCCGGAGCCGCCCGGCTGCGCCGTGCCACCGCCGGCACCGCCCGAGCCGCTGCCGGGACCGCCCGAGCCACCGCCGGCACCGCTGCCCGAGCCACTGCCGGCACCGGCCGAGCCGCCGCCCGTACCCTCGGCGGGTTTGGGGGGTTTGCCGGTGGACGGGGTGGCGACCCGGGTCAACGCGGAGATGTCGTCGATGTCCGGCGCCGGGTCGCAGATGGCGACCATGGTGCGGGTGCGCTCGGCCATGCTCAGCAGCGCCTCGTGCGACACGACGTCGTGGAAACCGGGCGCGGCGATGATGGAGATCTCGTCGATGGCCTCCAGCAGTTGCAGGCCACCGCGGCGCTGTCCGGTGCCGGTGATCGCGCCGCCCTCGCCGACGTTGACCACCCAGCAGCGGGCGCCCCCGTTGTCCAGGAAGCCGAAGACCGCCCGCGCCAGCGGCGTGCTCTGCACCCGCTCCCCGGCGGCGAACAGTCGCAGGAACTCCGTCCAGTTGTTGACCGGCACCGCCCTGCCCAGGTGGGCGACGCGGTCCGGGGCGAGGCCGACGAAGGCGGCGATGCTGGTGCTCGCCGGGCCGATCGGTCGGGCGCCGCTCGGGACCTCCTCGACATAGATGCCGGGGGAGAAGTAGCTGGGCATCGGTCCTCCTGTGCGGATGGGCGTCAGTGGGTCGGTGGCGCGCAGACGATGACGATGTCGTCCTCGTCCGCGTCGACGTCGGCGGTGAGGACGAGCCCGCGTCCGGTCAGCCGCAACCGGACCGGGCTCGGGTGCTCGGGGTCGTGCGGGACGCCGACGATCCGGAACCGGCCCTGCGGGTCGGTGCGGGTGGCGGACCCGGTGCCGGGAAGCTCGACCCGCATCGCGGCCAGGGGTTGGTCCTCGGGGCCGATCACCCGGCCGGCGAGGGTCCGCACCTCCAGTTGCCGCAGTCGCAGCGGTCGCAGCACCGGCGGCGCGGCCGGGGTCGGGTGGTCCACCTGCGCGGCCACGTCGATCAGCAGCGCCGGGCGGGGTGCCGTGCCGAACGTCGTCCACAGTGGTGGGTCACCGGCCTCCAGGACGACCGGATAGCTGCCGTCGGTGGTCGCTGTGGTGAGCACTCGGTCCAGCCGAGGCAGCCCGCCCGGCCCGGTCACGCAGAGCAGGAAACGGACAGTGAACCGGTACGGCTCGCGGACCGCGCCGCTGGAGCGGGTCTGCCGGGCCGGACGCAGCTCCAACGGCCAGAGGGTCAGCCCGTCGGCGTCGTCGAACGCCCGGGGCGGGCCGATCGGGACGGGTTGCCCCGCCGCGCTGGTCAGCCAGGCGGCCAGCGCGGCGGTGGCCGTCTCGATCGGCCCGCGCCCGTCGGTGCTCATCGCGGCGGTGTCCCCTGGATCCGGTACGCGATGGCCTCGTTCCACACGTGCGGGTAGACGCCGATCTCGAAGTACCTGGTGAAGCGGTTGATCGGCGCGTTGGTGTGGTCGTGGTAGAGCAGCCACACCGGGGCGATGGTGAACAGGACGTAGTTCGCCAGGACCAGCGGGATGTAGAGCGGGCCGAGGAGGCGGCCCTGGAAGATGTGGACGTCCTCGTGCCGTTGGATGCCCGAGCTGGAGCCGGCGCAGACGGTGCCGATGGTGGTGGCGTAGCGGGGTGAGACCCCCTGCACCACACTGACCCGGCCGCTGCCGGCCGAGGTGGGCCGGTCCAGCGAGTGCCCGAAGACCAGGTGCACGGTCAGGTAGATGGCGCCGACGACGGTGTTGAGCAGACTCCAGGTGTGGTCGACGACGAAGAGGAAGATGCCGCGGGCGTCCGGGGCGTACACCCCGGCGGAGGCCACCGCCCAGCCGAAGACCGCGCCGACCAGCAGGCCCACGACGGTGCCGACCAGGAGGCCGATCGGGCCGCCGGCGAGGAAGCCGAACAGGGCGCCGAGGATGACCTGGACCGCCGCGCTGAGAACTCCGAAGACCATGACGTCAGCCCCCTCAGACCCAGGAGCGGAAGACTCGGGGCTCGCGACCGCTCGCGACCTGGGTGGGCGTCGCCTGCCGGTTGCCGGGCGGGAACTGGTTGACGCCGAGCGCGGCGGAGAAGATGACGAGCGCGTTGAAGAACGCGATCACCCACTTCTCGCCGCCGGCCTCGTCGGCGAACGCCGCGGTCAGGTAGGACAGCAGCAGCGCGATGGCGATGGCGATCCACTTGCGGAGCTTGTCGCCGCTCGGGCCGATCAGCCCGCCGATGACGTTGGTGGCCAGCAGGGTGGCGGCGCTCGCGCCGGCGATGGTGCCCAGGGCGGCCCAGGTGAAGAGATCGTTCATGGCGATCCCCCTTTTCTGCGATGGTGCGACCGGGATGTGGTGGTGAGGTGCGGTGCTCCCCTCGGGGGAAGCACCGGGGCCGGTCGCCGTCGTCTCCGGGGGCGGCCGGGGCCGGGCGTGGCCGGCTCAGCCGGCCACCGGGTGGATCAACCGGGCCCCGGGGCGCCGGCGGGCGGCCCCGGCGGTGTCGGGCCGGGCGCGGTCGGACCGGGCGCGGCCGGCGCCGTCGGGTGCCGGCGGCGCAGCAGGAGTACGCCCACCGCGGCGAGCAGCAACAGGAGCAGAAGTACGCCGCCGACGATCAACGGCCAGCCGATTCCGCCCTCGTCGTCCCCGGCGGCGGCGGCCGGCGAGGCGGACGGTCGGGGTGGCGCCTCGGCGACGGCGCGCAGTTCGGTGGGCTTGTCTTGGTTGGCGTTGACCTTCCAGCTGACCGACCGGCCGTTGACTGTGCCATTGCTGTCGATCACCCGGCCGGGAAATGTCACCGAGATCTCGAACGACATCAGCTTGAGGAAGGCCTGCTGTTGCTGAGGATTCTGTTGTGCGACCTTTCCGCCGTATTTCGACGGGTCGAGCGGCAACGTGAAACGGTACAAGTCGCCGTCCCGGACCAGTTTTACGCTCTCCGTGTCGAAACCGGCCAGCGGCGCTTTTCGATAACTGATCTGGGAACCGAAGAGTTTGTCGTCCTCGTATCGGGTCTCCTCGCCCGCCGGGAGGGCGGGGATGTTCTGCCGAAGCTCCGCGAAGGCCGCCGGGATGTTCTTGTTGCGCGAGGTCAGCAGGGACTTCTCGGCGGTCAGCAGCAGTTGCCCGTCGACCGTGTCGTCGCTGTTGACGGTGAGCCCCATGTTGAGTTGCATGCAGCCGCCCAACGCGACGACCAGAAGGAGACACACCGCGACGCGGAGTGCCCTACCGCGGTTGACTCTCCTGTTCATGGGCTCAGTGTGTGTGATCCATTTCACCACGAGCAGTCAGCGATCAGTCACAAAGCAGTCGCCGATTGTACCGACGCGCTGTCATATGTGACCGAGGCGAGTCGGGGCGCAATTGACTACTCTGGAGCTTTGGGTCAGAAACAGTTTCCCGGTGGTGATCCCCCGCGTGGGGGAGGTAGGCCCGGGCCGGGGTGCGGCAGGCTGGATCGCACGTGTTCGACCACCCCCGAGGACCGCGATGACGCCGGCTCAGCGCCACACCCCGAAGATCGAACCGCACGTCCACCTGGAGGGAACGGTCCGCCCGCCGCTGCTCGCCGCGCTGGCCCGCGCCCACCTCCAACCTGCGCCTCGGCGTGGCCGGGAGGACCGCCCGCATCCGTTGACCGTGCTGACCGACGCCGAGGTCTCCTGCTCGGTGTCCACCGACGACCCGGCTCGGGGTGGACGCCGCGACCGCCTACGCCGCCGGCCTGCGCGGCATGCTCGGGGTCGCCGCCGACCGCGCGCGTCTGGTGGCGGTGGGGGAGCGGGCGTACCGGGGCGGAACAGCCGCCTGAGCGCCTCGGCTCGACCGAGGACTGCGACACAGACCCTATGCGGCCGGGGGTCGCCAGTCCGCGTACCGGGCCATGCTCCGCAGGATGACCCGGGCCGGGGTGAGGCGCAACGCGGTGTTGCGCGCCGCGAAGGCGATCGGGTTGTGCAACTGCTGTCCGAGCCGCCCGGCGACGTGGGAGGCCCGGGCGACGGACTGACTGCGCGGTCGACGCTGCTCGTCGTACGCGGCCAGGGCGGCGGGCACCCCCTCGGCGCCGTCGGCGCAGACCACGCCGAGCACCACCGCGTCCTCGATCGCCTGCCCGGCGCCCTGCCCGAGGTTTGGTGTCATCGGGTGGGCCGCGTCGCCGAGCAGCGCCACCCGTCCCCGCACGTACGAGGGCAGCGGGACGGCCAGGTGGTGGATGTCGTTGCGCAGGACGACGTCGGGTGGGGTCGCCGCGAGAAGCGCCGGGATGGGGGCGTGCCAGTCGCCGAAGTGCTCCCGCAGGACCGCCAGCTCGTCGGGGGCGCGACCGCCGGGCGGGGCGTTCAGCGCGCCGTACCAGTAGAGCTGGCCGTCGCCGATCGGCACCATGCCGAACTCGGCTCCCGGTCCCCAGGTGATCGCGGCCGGAATCGGGTCCGGGAACGCGATGGCCGCCCGCCACGTCGTGGAGCCGGCGTACACCGGGCCGGGGTGTCGCGGCCAGAGCTGGGCGCGGACCCGGCTGCGCAGGCCGTCGGCACCGACCACCAGGTCGGCGCGGAGGGTGTGCGGGCCGTCGGGCCCCCGGTAGCGCACCTCGGCGTGCTCCGGGCCGGACTCGACGTGTTCCACGTTGGCGTTGGTACGCAGGGAGGAGGCCGGCAGGGCCTCGCGCAGGGTGCGGTGCAGCGTGGCCCGGTGCACGCCGAGCGCCGTGGTGCCGAGCTGCCGGATCATCTCCGCGGCGTCCACCCGGGACAGCCACCGCCCGTGCCGGTCGCGGATGCCGCCGGGTGCCTCGCCGTGGCCACCCCGGCGCAACGCCGGGCCGAGGCCGAGGGCGTCCAGCCCGCGCACCGCGTTGGCCATCAGACTCAGGCCGGCGCCGACCTCGCGCAGCTCGGCGGCGCGCTCCAGCACGGTGACCCGCCACCCGCGCCGGTGCAGGGCGAGAGCCGCGCTCAACCCGCCGATCCCGCCGCCCACCACGACCGCGTGTGAGTCGTTCATGTCGACCACCCTTCTACATCTGTAGAAGAGCGATACTACCTGCGGACCCCGAGAAGTAAGGAGTGCCATGACGGCGCGGGCGAACCGGATCGCGACGCTCACCGACGCGGCCATCGAGCTGATCGCCGACGGTGGCATGCGGGCGCTGACCCACCGTGCGGTCGACGGCCGCGCCGGGATGCCGCCCGGCACCACCTCCGCGTACCTGCGCACCCGACAGGCGCTGATCGAGGCCGTGGTGGGCCGGCTCGCCGAACGGGACCGGGCCGACCTGGCGCGACACGACCTGCCGATCGGCCCGCCGCCCCCGACGGCCGCCTCCCGACTCGACGGAGACGATCTCGACGGCCTCGCCGCCGGCGTCGCCGAGGTGCTCGACCGCTGGCTGACCACCGGGCGCAGCCGGGCCCTGGCCCGCTACGCCTGCCTGCTGGAGGCGGTGCACCGGCCCGAGCTGCGCGGCATCCTGCAACACGGCACCGGTCTGCGGGTGCAGGCCCGCGACCTGCTCACCCGGGCCGGGGCCGCCGACCCCGATCGGCAGGGCGACCAGTTCGTGGCGTTCGTGGACGGCCTGCTCTTCGACAGGTTGGTCGGCGCGGGCGCGCTCAGTGCCCCTCCACCCGGCAGCGCGGCCAGCCGTGCCGACCTGGGCGCCGCCGTCCGTACGCTGCTGCGCGCCCTCACCGGGAGCTGACCCGCCGTCCCGCTCGGTGACCGGGCCCCCGGCACGCCGGCACCCCGCGACTCCGGCCTCTCGGCACCTCGGGCGCGACGCGGAGCGGCCCGGTGAGCAGGGCCGTCACGTGATGGGAGACGATCGCCTCCGGGCGCCGTGGGCTGGTGGCACGTGGAGAAGAGGGTGGCGATGGTGCGGTTCAGTGGCCTGCGGACGGCCGGTGGGCGGCTGCGGCACGGTTGGCGGCCGGTGCTGGAGGCGACAGCCGCGGCGACAGTGGCGTGGCTGCTGGCCACCCGGCTGCTCGGGCACCCGCAGCCCTTCTTCGCACCCGCCGCCGCGCTGATCGTTCTCGGTCAGGCTCGCGGTCAACGGATCCGCCGGGCCGTCGAGGTCGTGCTCGGGGTCGCCGCCGGGGTGCTCGTCGCGGACCTGGTGGTGCAGGCACTCGGCCCCGGCAGCACCTGGACGGTCGGCACCGTCATCCTGCTCACCGTCCTCCTCGCGGTGGCCTTCGGCGCCACCGGCGTGACGCTGGTGCAGGCCGCGGTCTCCGCGCTCTACCTGGTGGTGGTCACTCCGCCGGGCGGGTCGTTGGTGCCGTTCCGGTTCGTGGACGCGCTGGTCGGCGGCGCGGTCGCGCTCGCGGCCAGCCTGCTCGTCGACGCCCGGCACCCCCTCGCGCCGCTGGTCGTCGAGGTGCGGCGGACCTTCGACGACCTCGCCGGGCTGCTTGTCGAGATCGCCGACGCGCTGGACCAGCGCGACGAGGCCGCCGCGGTCGCCGCGCTGACACAGGCCCGGGGGATGGACGCCCGGGTGGACGGGCTGCGCGACGGGGTGCTGGCCGCCGGTGAGGCACTGCGGCTCAACGTCCGCCGACGTCGGCACATCGGCCGGCTGCGGTCGGTGGACGAGTCGATCCGACAGATCGACTACGCGGTCCGCAACGTCCGGGTGCTGGCCCGCGCCGGCGTGACGCTCAGCCGGCTGCACACCCCGGCGCCGCCCGAACTGGGCGCCGCGCTGCGATCGCTGGCCGAGGCCGTCCGCCAGGCCGGTGCCGCCCTCGCCGCCGACCTCGACGGCCAGGACGAAACCGCCGACCGGCACGGCACCCGCGCCGACGAGGCGGCGTTGGCCGCCGTGCACACCGCCGGGCAGCTCTTCGGCTCCACGCAGACGCTTCCCCTAGCGATGATCATCGGTCAGGTCCGGGCCACGGCCATCGACCTGCTGCGGGGCGTCAACCCGGAGGACGACGCCGCCGTCCTCGCCCGCGTCGACGAAGCCCTCGGCCTGCCCGCCGTCTGAGCGGCACGCGGTTACCCGGCCCGTCGGGGGTTGACCGTCGGTGCTCAGGTGCTGGCCCGGGCCACCAGGGTGGACGGGAAGAGGGGCACCCGGGTGGCCGGACGCCCGTCCAGCAGGGCGGTGGCCGCGGCGGCGGCGATGCGCCCCACCGGATGGCTCGCGGTGGTCAGCGCCGGCGCGGTCATCCCGGCCAGCGGAATGTCGTCGAAGCCGGCCACCGCGACGTCGCCCGGCACCTGCACACCGACGTCACGCAGGCCGGCGATCACCCCGAGGGCACTGTCATCGTTGATCGCGTAGATCGCGTCGACGTCCGGCCAGTGCCGCAGCGCCACACCAGCCGCCGCCCGACCACGCGCCGCCGTGAAGTCCCCGGGCAGCACCCGCTCCGGCAGGCCGGCCTGGTGCATGAGGCGGCGGTACGCCTGCACGGGGCGCTGCGCGCAGGGCAGCCACCGGGGGCCGGCCACCATGGCGATCCGGCGGCGACCCGTGGCGTACAGGTGGCGCAGCACCGCCTCGGCGCCGGCGGCGTTGTCGACGTCGAACGACGGCACTGTCGCCGAGCCGTAGCCGATCGAGACCACCCGACCGCGTAGCGACGCCGGCACCGCCGCCAACACCTCCTCGGTGGTGTTGACCAGGATCACTCCGCACACGGTGCGATCTTCGCCGAGTTGGTGCAGGCCATGGGTGTCGCCGAGCGGCAGCCAGTGCAACGCCACCCCGACACCGGCGGGCGTGCACACCCGGGCGGCCGCCCCGACCACCTGATGCATGTACGGGTCGTCCAGCACCGCCGCGCTGGTGCCCAGGACTGTCACGATCAGTCGGAGGCCGCCGCCGCGCACCAGCGCCCGGGCGGCCGGGTTCGGCACGTAGCCGAGCTTGTCGACGGCGGCCGCGACCTGTTCCCGAGCGGCCGGCGACGCGAACCCGCTGCCGGCGATCACCCGCGACGCGGTGGACCGCGAGACCCCGGCGATCCGGGCGACGTCCTCCAGCGTGGCCGGTCGCTGTGCCGCTGTCGTCATCGTCGCCTCCCCGCCGCGGCCCGTCCGGTCGGACAAACGCCCGTTCACATCATGCCCCGGCCGGTCCACCACCGGTAAGGGGCGGTGGCCGGTTGTGGTGGTAGCGCTCTCAGGTGTGCGATCGTGCCAGAAGATCACCCCGAGGAAGAGGACCTGACCCCCCGTGAGCGCCACCACCAGCAGACCCGTATCCCCGGACACCGCACCGCCCTCGCGGGCGGTGCTGGTCGCCCGCAACGGTGTCGCCGTCACCTTCACTCTCAACGGGCTGGCCGTCGGCAGCTGGTTCTCCCGGGTGCCGGCGGTCCGTGAGGCGTTGGACCTCTCCGCCGGCCGGCTCGGGCTGTTGCTGCTGGCGATGAGCGTCGGCGCGCTGCTCGCCATGCCCACCTCCGGCCTGCTCGCCCAGCGACTCGGCGCGGCCCGCACCGTGACACTGGCCACCGTGCTGGTCGCTGTCGGCCTGACCGTGGCCGGGCTGGGTGCCACGCTGGCCGGGTCGTTCGTCGTCGTCGCCGTGGGGCTCGTCGCCCTCGGCTACGGGTCCGGCGCCTGCGACGTGGCGATGAACATCGAGGGCGCGGCGGTGGAACGACGACTGGGAAGCACGATCATGCCCCGTTTCCACGCCGGGTGGAGTCTCGGTTCGGTGGCCGGAGCGGGGCTCGGCGCCGTGTCGGCCCGCTTCGACGTGGCGGTCGGCGTCCACCTCGCCGCCGTCGCGGTGGTCGTGCTGATCGGCACCGCGCTCGCCGCCCGGACGTTCCTGCCCGCTGCCGGCGATCACAGCGGCGACCCGGCGGACGCCACCCCGGCCGGCCGCCGCCGGGCGCAGCTCGCCGCCTGGCGGGAGCCGCGCACCCTGCTGATCGGGCTGTTCGTGCTGGTGGCGGCGTTCACCGAGGGCGCGGCCAACGACTGGCTGGCGGTCGCGTTCGTGGATGGGCGAGACCTGAGCGAGGCGGCCGGGGCCGCGGTCTTCGGTGTCTTCGTCGTGGGCATGACCGCCGGGCGCACCGCTGGCACCGTCGCGTTGGACCGGTGGGGTCGGGTGCCGGTGCTCAGCGCCACCATCGGGCTCGCCGTGGTCGGTGCCAGTCTGGCCGTGCTGGCCGGTCCGGGGCCGCTGGCCATCGTCGGCGTCGCGCTGTGGGGCCTGGGTGCGTCGTTGGGCTTCCCGGTCGGGATGAGCGCGGCCGCCGACGAGGAGGCCCACGCGGCGGTGCGGGTGAGCGTGGTCGCGGTGATCGGCTACACCGCGTTCCTGGGTGGGCCGCCGCTGCTGGGGCTGCTCGGCGACCAGGTGGGCACGCTGCGCGCGCTGCTGGTGATGCCGCTGCTGCTGCTGCCGACCCTGCTGCTGGTGCCGGTGCTGCGTGCCCCGCACACCGCCGAGCCGGCTCCGCCAGTACACAAAAACTAGCCCACCACGCCGCCGCGCGGTATCGGGTGCGCGGCCGACTGCGCCGCGTACCCGCGCTGGTTAGGGTCGCCGAATGCCAATCGACGAGATCACCGCCGCCGCGGCGGGCACCTGGACCCTGGGCGACCGCACCGTGCGCCGGATGGGCTTCGGCTCCATGCGGATCACCGCCAACCCCGACCTGGACCAGGCCGTGGCCCTGCTGCGCCGCGCCGTGGAGCTGGGCGTCGACCACATCGACACTGCCGCGTTCTACGTCTCACCCGGCGGAACCCTGCGGGTCGGCACCGGCCCGGCCCGCTACGCCACCGAGCTGATCCGCGCGGCGCTCGCCCCGTACCCGGACGACCTGGTGATCGCCACCAAGGTCGGCTTCGGGTACGACCCGGAGGCCGGTTTCACCGAGGCGTTCACCCCCGCGCAGTTGCGCGCCCAGGTCGAGGAGAACCTGCGTCGGCTCGGCCGCGACCAGCTCGACGTGGTGAACCTTCGCCTCGGCCGGGGCCCCGGCGCGGTGCCGCTCGTCGACCGGTTCGGTGCCCTGGCCGAGTTGCGCGCCGCCGGGCTGATCCGGCACCTCGGGCTCTCCAACGTCCGTCCCGAGCAACTGGACGAGGTGGCCGGCATCGCGCCGGTGGTCTGCGTGCAGAACAACTACGGCGTGGACGCCTACCGGGAGCAGGACGAGTTCGTCAGGCTCTGCGGTGCGCGGAGGATCGCCTTCGTGCCGTTCTTCGCGCTGGCCGGCACCGGTCGGGAGAAGGGCGCGAGCGCCGCGCAGAACGAGGCCGTCGAGGCCGTCGCCCGCGCCCACGGCGTCACACCGCAGCAGGTACGCCTGGCCTGGACGCTGCACCAGGGCCCGCACGTGCTCGCGATCCCCGGCACCGCGAACCCGGACCACCTGGCGCAGAACGTGGCGGCCGGAGCCCTCCGCCTGACCCCGGAGGACCTGGCCCAGCTCGGTTGAGCGCCCACCGTGCCGAGGCGCACGGTGGGCGTCCGACCTACCACCCGGTCAGGCCCGCACGACGTGCACGACGATCTCCTGGCCGTCGCCCACGGTGCCGGCGAACCCCTCCGACAACGCGCTGACCACCGTCAGCGTGCGCGCGAGGGTCTCGTGCGCGATGAGCACCTGATGCGTGGCGATCGCCGCGGCGACGTCGGCGGGCGCGGCGATCGCCACAGTGATCCGGTCGGCGACCTCGAAGTCGGCGTCGCGGCGGGCCTGCTGGACGAGGCGTACGACGTCGCGTGCGACGCCCTCGGCTGCCAGGTCGGGGGTGATCTCGGTGTCCAGCGCGATCGTCACCCCGCGCTGGGACTCCACGACCCAACCGGTGCGCGGCACCTCCGTGACCAGGATGTCGTCCAGGCCCACCTCGACCCGCGCGCCGTCGACAGTCAACGGGAACGTCCCGTTCGCCCGGACACCGTCGACCAGCTCCCGGCCGGCCACGGCGGCGATGGCGGTAGCGACGTGCTGGGTGCGGTTGCCGAACCGGCGGCCCAGGGTCCGGAAGTTCGGCTTGACCCGCACGTCGATGACCCCGCTCTGCGGGTCGAGCGGCTGGAGGACCTTGACGTTCAACTCGTCGCCGATGTCGTCGAGCAACGCCTGCGGGAGCACCGTGCCGGCCGGCAGTCCCACAAGGGCCCGGCTCAACGGCTGCCGGATCCGCAGACTGCTCGTCTTACGCGCCGACCGGCCCGCCTCGGCCAACGCCCGCGCCGTGGCCACCTGGGCCGACAGCTCCGTGTTGATCAGGCTGGTGTCGGGTGTGGGCCAGGTCGCCAGGTGCACCGACTCCGGCGCCGAGGCGTTGCCGCGCCGGACGACCTGCTGCCACACCTCCTCGGTGACGAAGGGAACGAACGGCGCGAGCAGCCGGGTGAGGACGTCGAGGCACTCGTACAGGGTGGCCAGCGCGTCCGGGTCGCCCTCCCAGAAACGCTGCCGCGACCGCCGGACGTACCAGTTCGACAGGTCGTCGATGACGTCGGCGAGCAGCCGGCCGGCACGGGCCGTGTCGTAGTTGCGCATCCGGTCGTCCACCGCGGCGGCGAGGGCGTGGACCTCGCCGACGATCCACCGGTCCAGCACCGGTCGTTGGGCGACCGGCTGCGCCAGGTGCGGCGCCCAGGTGGAGTTCGCCGCGTAGAGGGAGAAGAACGCCGCGGTGTTCCAGTAGGTCATCAACACCTTGCGAACGATCTCGTCGAGTGGGCCGGGCCCGATCCGGCGCGGCGACCACGGCGAGCCGGAGCAGGCCATGAACCAGCGCACCGCGTCGGCGCCGTGCGTGTCCATCAACGGGATCGGCAGCAGGATGTTGCCCAGGTGCTTGCTCATCTTGCGGCCGTCCTCGGCCAGGATGTGCCCGAGACAGACGACGTTCTCGTACGGGGACCTGTCGAAGACCAGCGTGCCCACCGCCATCAGCGTGTAGAACCACCCCCGGGTCTGGTCGATCGCCTCACAGATGTACTGGGCGGGGTAGGTGCGCTCGAAGACCTCGGTGCTGCCCGGCACGTGGGGGTAGCCCAACGACGCGAACGGCATCGCCCCGGAGTCGTACCAGGCGTCGATCACCTCGGGCACCCGGGTCGCGACCTGGCCGCAGTCCGGGCAGGCGAAGGTGATCTCGTCCACGTACGGGCGGTGTGGATCCAGCTCGGACAGGTCGGCGCCGGCCAGCTCGCCGAGCTCCCGGCGGGAGCCGACGGCTGTCACGTGGTTGTCCGGGCAGCGCCACAGCGGCAGCGGGGTGCCCCAGTACCGGGAGCGGGACACCGCCCAGTCGATGTTGTTCTTCAGCCAGTCGCCGTAGCGGCCGTGTTTGATGTGCTCCGGGAACCAGGTCGTGTTCTCGTTCTCCCGGGTCAGCTCGTCGCGTACCGCAGTGGTCCGGATGTACCAGGACGGCTGCGCGTAGTACATCAGCGGGGTGTGGCACCGCCAGCAGTGCGGGTAGGGGTGCTCGAACGGCTCGTGCCGGAACAACCGACCGGACTCCCTGAGTCGGTCGATGAGCAACGCGTCGGCGTCCTTGAAGAACACCCCTCCGACCAGGTCGATGCCGTCGTTGAACCGCCCGTTGGGGGCGACCGGGTTGACCAGCGGCAACCCGTAGGCGCGGCAGACGGCGAGGTCGTCCGCGCCGAAGGCCGGCGCCTGGTGCACCAGGCCGGTGCCGTCCTCGGTCGTGACGTAGTCCGCGAGGACCACCCGGTGCGCGTCCGGGATGTCCACCAGGTCGAACGGCCGCTCGTACCGCAACCCCTCCAGGGCCGACCCCGGCACCGTCGCCAGGATCTCCGCCTCGTCACCGAGGACCCGCCGGGCCAGCGGTTCGGCGACGACGAACGTGCCCCGCTCGGTGCGGGCGAGGGTGTACGGGACGGTGGGATGGACGGCGACGGCGGTGTTGGACACCAGGGTCCACGGGGTGGTGGTCCAGATCAGCAGCTCGACACCGCTGTGGCCGGCGACCGCCCCGCGCACCGGGAGACGCACGTACACCGACGGGTCGGTGACCGTCTCGTACCCCTGGGCCACCTCGTGGTCGGACAGGGTCGTGCCGTCGCGGGTGCAGTACGGCGCGACCCGGAAATCCTCCACCAGGCGCCCACTGTCGTGGATCTGCTTCAGTGACCACCAGACACTGTCCACGTACTCCGGTGACATCGTCTGGTACGGGTGCTCCAGGTCGATCCAGTAACCCATCCGCTCGCTGAGCTGGACGAACTCGTCCACGTGCCGGAGCACCGAGGCGCGGCACCGGGCGTTGAACTCGGCGACGCCCAGCTTCTCGATGTCGGGTTTGCCGCCGAGCCCCAGCTCCTTCTCCACCGCGAGCTCGACCGGCAGGCCGTGACAGTCCCACCCGGCGCGGCGGGGCACCGAGAAGCCCCGCATCGTCCGGTACCGGGGAAAGAGGTCCTTGAAGACCCGCGCCTCGATGTGGTGGGTGCCGGGTGTGCCGTTGGCGGTCGGCGGTCCCTCGTAGAACACCCACGGCGGGCCGTCGGCGGTCTGCTCCAGGCTCCTGTTGAACACGTCGTTGGCCTGCCACCACTCGATGACCTTACGGTCCAGCGCACCAAAGTCGATCTTGGTGGGCAGTGGCACGAATGGTGACCTCGACGGGCCGTCCGTCATCGACGCTCTCCCTACACTCCGCATCCGCTGGCGCGGGCATCAACGCACTGCCCACGCGGGGACGAAGTGTCGGGCGTATGGCCAGGACTCCGCGGTACCACCCCGCTTGCGCCCCGATGGTGCGGACGCCGCTCCATTTCCACGACGTGACGTGCCGCTACGTCCGGGTCTACTGGGGCGGTCGAGCTGCCCGTTCTTCCGGAGGCTCCCCGGTGATGGCCGGATCGGTGCCGATGTCGCCAAGCATAGCCGTCGGTGCGCGGCGCCGGTGGCCTAGGCGTGCAGCCAGATGCGGAGAGGGCCGGTGGTGGTGAAGCCGGCGGCGAGGGCCGCCGCCAGGTCCGGGGTGGTTTCGTAGCCGACGAGCGGCGCGTCGGGCACTGTGGCGCACACCGCGTGCCAGATGTCGCGGGCGCGGTCGGCGCGGGCGAACAGGTTGGAGACGCCGTACCGGCCGTCGCCGCTGAGCACAGCTCCGCCGGTGAGCACGCCCCGGTCGTCGTGGCGGGCGAGCACCCGGACCCGGGGGTCGGCCAGCAGCGTGGGGCGGAACAGCTCCCCGCCGCCGTGGGCCGCCGCCCAGGCCGCCAACCCGTCGGGGGTGGTGACCGGGGTGAGCGGTTCGCCGGCCACCGGCGGAACCGGTGGCCGGTGAATCCACTGCGCGTCGAAGAGCACCCGGAACCCGTACCCGGACAGGTCGACGTCGGCGAAGCTGTCCTTCACCGACGCGCCGGGCCCGGCGTCGATCCGGGACAGCAGGGCCGCGGCGTCCACTCCCGGCCGCAGGGTGACCGCGTCCGGATACCACGGCGGCGAGCGGTGGGGGACCGACCAGGCGTCGGCTTCGGTACGGCCGGCCAGCCCGTGGCTGCCGCAGACGATGTCGCACCACTCGGCGTTGTTGCGGGCCGCTGCCGCCCGCGCGTCCTCCCGCACCCCCGCAAGCCTAGGGCGCGCGGTCACGGGGCGTAGACCAGGTCGATCGTGTCGGTGTGCCCGGACCAGCGCAGGTCGAGATGCCAGCACCCGGCCTGCGGCATGTCGATGATCGACGGACCCGGACCGCCGGCGACCTCCCGGGTCACAGTGGTGTCGGTGCCGTCCAGCGTCGCGGTGATCACCAGGGTCGCCGGCGCGGTCGGGTTGGGCGAGGTCGTGGCGGCGCGGGCCACCCACAGGATCTTGTTGTTCGACCCGTCCTCGCGGACCTGGCGCAGCGGATGAGCGAACAGCACCGCCACGATGTCACCGGTCTTGCCGAAGACGTGCGGGACCCGGCTGCCCCCGTGGAACCCGGCGTCGGCCCAGTCGGGCAGCGACGTCGTCTCGACCGGCGAGTGACAGCCCGTCGCGGCGCTCGCTCTCGCAGTGCTCGCGGCGCTCGTCGTGGTGGCGCTCGGCGCGGCCGACACGCCGCTGGCCGTGGTCGTGCACCCCGCCAGCAGAACCACAGACGCTGCCAGCAGCGACCTACCCCATGAACCCATCTCGACCCCTCCGGAACGCGTCGACGACTCGTATCTTCAGGACACCTGTCGCGCCCGTCAGGTTCCTAGTGCAGTGAGCGGGCGATCTCGATCGCCTCGGCCTGGGTGAGGGCGCCCTCGATCCGGTAGCTCACGTCGGCGTCCTGCCAGATCAGGGTCGAGGCGGCCAACCGGGCGCTCTCCTGGCGGACCTTGCCCGCCCGGTCCACGTACGACAGCACGTGCGGGCCGTCGACCCACACGGCGAAGTCGCCGTTGACCTCGACCCACTCCGCTCCCGGCGGGGTGACCTCCTTGTGGAAGGACAGGTTGAGGCGACCGTCGAACGCGTCCACCCGCAGCGCGCCGCCGTCGTAGAGCAGCGTCGCCACCCGGCAGGTGCCCGTCGCGTCGGGGTCGGCGACCAGCACCCGCTCGGGCGGGCCCAGCTTCGCCGGCAGGCGGATCGGGAACCGCACCGCCCGCTGTGCCTCGTCCAGGCCGGCGGGGCGCTGCCCCGGCAACGGCGCGGCAGCACCGCTGGGCGGCGTCGACGCGGGCGAGGTGGCGATGCTGACGCCGGCGAAGCGCAGCAGCCCCGTCACGGCATCGGCGACGGCGGCCCGGGTCGGCGGAAACACCGCCACGAGCAGGGCGGCGAGCGCCGCCGCGGCGAGCGGGCGCCACCGGCGCACGGGCCGGTGCAGCCGTACGCGCACGCGGGCGCGCACGTCGGGCGGCTCGGGCGTGTCCAGCCAGGCGGACAGGTCGCGCAGCTCCCGTTCGAGGTCACCCATGCCGGACCTCCTCCCGGTCGAGCAGGCCGCGGAGCTTCGCCAGCGCCCGGGACGTGCGCGACTTCACAGTGCCCCGGGGCCAGCCCAGCGCCGCCACCGTCTCCTCCTCGCTGAGGTCGAGGAAGAACCGGCAGACGATCACCTCGCGGTCCCGTACCGGCAGTTGACGCAGGGCCCGCACCAGCGCGGCGCGGCGCTCCCCGGCGAGGACCGCGCCGACCGCCCCGTCCTCGGTGATCTCCGACATCGGGTCCGCTGCCGCCGCCCGCAGGACGAGTCCGTCGCGCCGGCCACGGGAGCGGTGCAGGTTGCGGGTCTCGTTGGCGACGATCGCGAGCAGCCACGACCGGAAGGACGACTCGCCCCGATAGCGGGACAGCTTGCGGTACGCCTTCACAAACGCCTCCTGGATGACGTCCTCGGAGTCCGAGCCCGCGCCGAGCAGCACCGCCGTCCGGTACGCGGACGCGGTGTGCCGGGCGACCAGGAGGTCGTACGCCTCCAGGTCACCGGAGCGGGCGCGGGTGACGAGCGCGTCGTCGTCCAGGGGAACCTCCGTTCGGATCACACTCATGACACCGCCCACGCTCGACGGGTTCCAGCCCCCGTCGGGTCAGCTGTCTCCCATCCGGCGTGCAGCGTATTGCCAGGAATCGGTGCTGCACTGGGGGCGTCGAGGAAAGGGGTTGGCATGAGCTGGTTCAGTCGCCGGTCACGGGGTGCCGAGGCGACCCCGACGAAGCTGGACCGGGAGGCGACCCGGGACGATCTCGCCGCGCTGGAGGCGTTCGTCACGAGTCGACGCGGGGTGGAGTTCTACCTGGAGCCGGAGACCACCGCGACGGACACCACGGTGGTGGCGATCGCCCACGACGGCGAGTGGATCCGTCGCCGCACCGGCACGCCCCGCGCGGCCGGGTCCATCGCCCGCAAGCACAACGTGCCGCTGTACGAGGCGGGCCGCACCGGCTACCCGGAACGGATGCGGGTGTGGAACCGGGCCCACCCCGAACGTCACGCCCGCTGAGGCTTGACATCCGCGGATGATGACGGGGCCGCCCGGTGATCCCGACGTCGGGGCCGATCATGGAGGCTGATCGGTCGAGATGCTGGACTGGCTTCGCGCGACACCGGACAAGGCGTCGCGCTGACCGACGATCACCGTAGCGCGGTGTTCCACGCCTCGCGATGGGCGTCGAGATACTCGGCCGTAGCCTTCCAGTACGGGCCGTCTTCATGCCAGATTCGGGCCCACGGTTGGCGCTGTTGCCGGGCTCCCTCGCGTAGCAGGTCGTACATGGCTCTGGCCCGACGGCCCAGCATTCCCGCGAGTGCCGGTCGTGCGGCCGGTTCAAGGCCGTAGCCGTCGACGAATGCCCGCAGCCTGGCGGCGGACTCCGTGACGGGACGGTCTGCCCGCAAGCCGGCCATGCTCTGCGTGGCGTAGGCGATGTCCCACAACCGCGAACTCGGCGCGGCTGCATCCCAGTCGATCAGCACCCAGCCTCGGTCCGACCTGACCAGGTTCCACGGGGCCACGTCGTTGTGATAGATCATTTCCTCCCGATCGGGCGGAATCAGTCGGTTCCACACCGCGTCGGGCGGCGGCACGAACTCGGCCAGCGCTTCATGCAGGTCCGCCAGCATTCGACCAATCGAGATCAGCTCCGCTGGCGCGTACGTGCCGGTTTCCGCGCCCACCTCGCCAGACACGTACTCCAGCACCTGCCGACCCTGCCCATCGCGACCCAGCGGTCGAGGAGCGCCGGTGAATCCCACCGCCCACAGGTGCCCCAGCACCGCGTCGACCGAGTCGGTCCACGGCCCGACCGGACGACGAACTGTCTCGCCGATCCGCACCACCCCGGTCGTGACGTTCCCCGCCAACGGCTCCTCGTCACTGCTCACCTCAGGATCATGGCGCAGTTCGACACGGACGCCAATCGACGAGGAAACGTTGCGACTAGGTTGGCGACGGCATCCCTTGCTGGTCGGGTTCCGGAGGTGCGATTGATCGTTGAACGAGCGTCACGATGGACGGTAGGAGCAGGTCGTTGCCACCGATCGTGGCGGCAGCGTGCACGCTGTGCGGAGCGCCGTCGAGGTCGACGACCAGGGCACCAGCCTCTCGGGCGATCACGACACCCGCGACGGTGTCCCAGGGCTTGTTGGTGAGCATGATGAACGCGTCGATCTTGCCGTGAGCCAACCAGGCGAGGTCAATTGCGGCAGAACCGTGCATGCGGATCCGTTGGACGTGCCGGGTGAGCTGCTCGGTGATGGCAAGTCGCCCGGTGTTCTTCCGGCTGGCGTCGCCGCCGACCGCGTAGTCGCCGATGGCGACGACGGCGTCCTTGAGGTCGGTGACCCGGCTGGCGTGGATGCGGCGGTTGCTGGCGTAGGCACCGTCTCCCTTGGCGGCGTGGTAGCGGGTGCCGAGGAACGGCAGGTCGATGACGCCGAGGACGGCGTCTGCGCCGTGCAGGAGGCCGAGGGAGATCGCGCACAGGGGTGAGCCGTGGACGAAGTTGACGGTGCCATCGACGGGATCGAGTGCCCAGGTCAGTGTGCTGGTGTCGCCGCTGCTCCCGTACTCCTCGCCGAGGAAACCGATGTCGGGCGCCTTGGTTGCCAGATGTTCGCGGACCGCCCTCTCGATGGCGTAGTCCACCTCGGAAGCCATGTCGCGGTCACCCTTGAAGGTCAGCGCACCGGGCTGGAGCGTCCGCATCAGGTCGTGCGCCAGGTCGACGGCCTCCTGCGCGAGGGGGAGGAGGTGGGCGTAGTCGGTCATAGCTGGCGGCTGCGCTCCCAGAGTGAGGTGAACATCTCGTCGAATATCGGGTAGAGGCCGGAGGGACCCGCGCCGCGTTCGATGACCATTGTCGGACAGTCGACGCCCCGCATCCGCGGTAGGTAGTGCTGGACGACGCAGAGCTGGTCATCGATCAGAAGTAAGTTGGCGCGAATTGACTCGTCGTAGACGCCGATGGACAGGTGGTCTCGGGCACCTGCGGGGAGCCTGTCACGAATGCGGCGGGCCAGATTCTGGATGTTGAGTTCGGTGAGCGCGCTGAGGTGTCCGTCCGGATAGTCGTCCTCACGCTCCTGCCGCCTGATCGCCTCCCCGGCCGGATCGAGGAAAAGGCAACGGAGGCGGGTGCCGGCGGCGAGGAGCTTCAGAAGACGGTTGTCGGCGTACTGCTGACAGATGAGGTTGAGCGACAGGCCGGACGCCCGGATGTCCGTGGCATCCTCGAAGAGGACGTGCGGCGGCAACTCCGCCACGAAATCTGACCGGCTGGAATAGATCGCGGTGACATCGGCGCACTGGTCCCGCGCCGCCCTCGCGACCCGCAGGCCACTGACGTTTCGTTCGGTCGGGGTTCGGTCGCGTTCGCCGAGCAGGAGCGTCATGCGTGCGTGGCGGGGCATGGACAGGCCGGTGCAGATGCGGGTGAGGACGTCGATTGCTGCTGACCCGGCGGGCGCCGCTGGTGATCTCGCTGACCTGCGCCTGACTGAGCCCGGTGGCGATGCCGACGTTTGTCTGGCTGGCGCGGGTGGCTTTCTGGACGAGACGGAACACCTGAGCGATGTTCCGGGTGGCAAGGGCGTCGAGCGTGTCGGAGGAATCCCACAGCAGGTCGGGAACGGTGAACGCTCCAGTCGTTCGAACGCTCACGCGCGGCTCCCTTCCCACACCGGGGATGAGGGTCAGCATATCCAGCGATCTGATGACGGTGCCGGGACGACATCCGGAGGATGGATGGAAGTTATCCGCCGAGGGATCACGCGGTGTGATGGATGGCTGCGGTTGCGGTGAGCAGGGTCGTGGTGTGAGTCTTCGCTCCCGTCCGCACCTGCCGATGCGCCCCGCCTGGCTGTGCCGCACCTGCGCCGCCCCGTGGCCGTGCTCCCGCGCGCAACTCGATCTCGTCGCGGAGTTCTATGGCCACACGCTGGCGCTGGCCCTCTACCTGACGTCCTGCATGAACGAGGCGATCCACGACCTGTTCAGTCTTGGCGGTCGCCCCGACCTTGCCAAGATGCACGCCCGTTTCCTCGGCTGGCTGTCGTTGACCCGCCGGCCGCGCCGCTTCGAGCACGAGTAACCGAGGGCTGACCGCGCGGGTGCTGAATCGTCTACGACATCAGCTCCACAGGGAGTCGCGCAAGCACGTGGCTCCCTCCCACGCCGGCCAATCCGCCGATATTTGCGCAGGTCAATGTGGTTGAGGTGGCCGGGCTGCGCCGGGGTCCGCGTTGACCGGCGGCGCGGCGGTGTGGCAGCATTCGCGGCCTGACGGCAGTGAAGGAAGTCGGTGCGATTCCGACGCGGTCCCGCCACTGTCACCGGGGAGCGATCCCCCCTCGTGAGTCACGGCCGTGTGTCTGCGGTTGGAAGGCCGGGGGAGAGCGTCGATCCGGAAGCCAGGATACTTCGGCCGTCGGGACGTACCCCAGGGCGTGGACACCCGAGGAGGACCCGATGACGCACGGCGTCTCATTCATCGACGATTATCGTCGTATCGCGCTCCAGGTCGCTGGCTTCCGGCACTGCTGAGTCGATTGCCCGGCGCTGACCGGCCCCGGCGTCCGCGTCGGCGAGTCCGGCCGCGCCGTCGTACCGGCTGACGCCGCCCCCACCCGCTTCGTCCAGGTCGCCTCCGCAGCGGCCAGGGCGTCACTCTCCGGAGCCTGCCGTGCGCATCCTGCTGCTCTCCACCGCCGACACCGACCTGCTGGCCGCCCGCGCCAGCGGCGCCGACTACCGGCTCGCCAACCCCGCGCGGGTCACCGCCGACGAGGTGCCCGCCCTGCTCGACGGGGTCGCCCTGGTCGTCGTACGCCTGCTCGGCGGTCGACAGGCATGGCCGGACGGTCTCGCCGCGGTGCTCGGCACCGGGGTGCCGACGGTCGTGCTCGGCGGCGAGGCGCTGCCCGACGCGGAGCTGATGGCCATCTCCACGGTGCCGTCCGGGGTCGTCACCCAGGCGCTGGCGTACCTGGTCGAGGGCGGGCCGGACAACCTGGCGCACCTGGCCCGGTTCCTCTCCGACACGGTGCTGCTCACCGGCGAGGGGTTCGCCCCGCCCACACCCACCCCGGCGTACGGCGTGCACGGCGAGCACCCGACCGACCCGGACCGTCCCACAGTGGGGATCGTCTTCTACCGCGCGCACGCCCTCGCCGGCAACACCGACTTCGTCGACGTCCTCGCGGACGCGGTCCACAAGGCCGGCGGCAACCCGCTGCCGATCTTCTGCGGCTCGCTGCGCGGGTTGACCACGGGCGCCGGCCCGCTCGGGCTGTTCGCCCGCTGCGACGCGCTGCTTGTCACAGTGCTCGCCGCCGGCGGCGCGGTCGCCGCCGACGCCTCCGGAGGTGGCGACGAGGACGCCTGGGACGTCGGCGCCCTGGCCGCCCTGGACGTGCCGGTCATCCAGGCGCTCTGCCTGACCAGCACCCGGGCGCAGTGGGAGGCCAGCGACGCCGGGCTGTCCCCGTTGGACGCGGCGATGCAGGTGGCCATCCCCGAGTTCGACGGTCGGATCGTCACAGTGCCGTTCTCGTTCAAGCAGATCGACGCCGACGGCCTATCCGTCTACGCCGCCGACCCCGAGCGGGCCGCCCGGGTCGCCGGGATCGCGGTGCGCCACGCCCGGCTGCGCCACGTGCCCAACGCCGACAAGCGGGTCGCCGTGGTGCTCAGCTCGTACCCCACCAAGCACTCCCGGGTCGGCAACGCCGTCGGCCTGGACACCCCCGTCTCGGCGGTCCGGCTCTTCGCCGCGCTCGCCGACGCCGGCTACCACCTGGGCGACGCGCCACCGCCCGACGACGGCGACGCGCTGATCCACGCGCTGATCGCCGCCGGAGGCCACGACGTGGAGTGGCTCACCCCGGAGCAGCTGGCCGCCGCCGAGGCCCGGATACCGGGGCCGACCTACCGGCGGTGGTTCGACCAGATCCCGGCCGAGCTGCGCGAGCGGATGCGGGAACACTGGGGTGAGCCGCCCGGCGAGCTGTACACCGAGGCCGGCGACATCGTCCTCGCCGGGCTGCGCTTCGGCAACGTGGTGCTGCTGATCCAACCGCCGCGCGGCTTCGGGGAGAACCCGATCGCCATCTACCACGACCCGGACCTCCCGCCGAGTCACCACTACCTGGCCGCGTACCGCTGGCTGGCCGCACCCGTCGCGGACGGCGGCTTCGGCGCGGACGCCGTGGTGCACCTGGGCAAGCACGGCACGTGCGAGTGGCTGCCCGGCAAGGGCCTCGGCCTGGCCGCCGACTGCGCGCCCGACGCGGTCCTCACCGACCTGCCGCTGGTCTACCCGTTCATCGTCAACGACCCCGGCGAGGGCACCCAGGCCAAGCGGCGGGCGCACGCCGTGGTCATCGACCACCTGGTGCCGCCGATGGCCCGCGCCGAGACCTACGGCGACCTGGCCAAACTGGAGCAACTGCTTGACGAGTACGCGACGGTGCAGGCCCTCGACCCGGCCAAGGTGCCCACCGTGCGCGCGCAGATCTGGGACCTCGTACGCGCCGCCGAGCTGCACCACGACCTGCACGCCGAGGCGATGCCCGACGCGGACGACTTCGACGACTTCGTGCTGCACCTCGACGGGTACCTCTGCGAGGTCAAGGACGTGCAGATCCGCGACGGGCTGCACATCCTCGCCGACGCGCCCACCGGTGAGCCACGGGTCAACCTGGTCCTCGCGGTGCTGCGCGCCCCGCAGATCTGGGGCGGCGCCCGCGCCCTGCCCGGCCTGCGGCAGGCGCTCGCCGTCGCGTACTCCCTCGACGAGCAGGCGCTGCTCGCGGCACCCGGCGAACGACTGGCGCTGCCCACCGCGCTGACCGACGTGGTGGACGGGCCGGCCGGCACCGCCGCCGACGCGATCGACCTGATCGAGGCCCTGGCCCGACGGTTGGTCCTCGGCATGGAGACCCTGGACTGGGCAGTGGACACTGTCGACGCGGTGGTGACCGAGGTGACCGGACAACCGATCCCGGACGTCGCCGCGGTGCTGCACTTCGCCGCCACCGAACTGGTGCCCCGACTCGGCCGGACCACCGACGAGCTGACGAACACCCTCGGCGCGCTCGACGGCCGGTTCGTGCCGCCCGGCCCGTCCGGCTCACCCACCCGGGGCCTGGTCAACGTCCTGCCCACCGGGCGCAACTTCTACTCCGTCGACCCGAAGGCCATTCCCAGCCGCAACGCCTGGGACGTCGGGGTGGCCCTCGCCGACTCGCTGCTGGCCCGGCACCTCGCCGACACCGGGGCGTACCCCCGCTCGGTGGGGTTGACCGTGTGGGGCACCAGCGCGATGCGCACCCAGGGCGACGACATCGCCGAGGTGCTGGCGCTGCTGGGCTGCCGGCCGGTATGGGACGAGCGGTCCCGGCGGGTCACCGGCATCGAGGTGGTGCCGACCGCCGAGCTGGGCCGACCCCGCGTGGACGTGACAGTGCGCATCTCCGGGTTCTTCCGCGACGCGTTCCCACACGTGGTGGCGCTGCTCGACGACGCCGTGCGGCAGGTCGCCGCCCTGGACGAGCCGGAGGCGGAGAACTACCTGCGGGCGCACGTCGCCGCCGACCTCGCCGAACACGGCGACGAGCGGCGGGCCACCGCCCGGATCTTCGGCTCCAAGCCCGGGGCGTACGGCGCGGGCCTGCTACCCCTGATCGACGCCCGGACCTGGCGCAGCGACGCCGACCTGGCCGAGGTGTACGCGGTGTGGGGCGGCTACGCCTACGGCCGGGGCCTGGACGGGAGGGAGGCGCGCGCCGACATGGAACGCTCGTTCGCCCGGATCGCGGTGGCGGTGAAGAACCAGGACACCCGCGAGCACGACATCGTCGACTCCGACGACTACTTCCAGTACCACGGCGGGATGGTGGCGATGGTCCGCCACCTCACCGGCACGTCACCGCAGGCGTACGTGGGTGACTCGGCGATGCCGCACGACGTGCGCACCCGCACGTTGGGTGAGGAGACCCGGCGGGTGTTCCGGGCCCGGGTGGTCAACCCGAAGTGGATCGCGGCGATGCGCCGGCACGGCTACAAGGGCGCGTTCGAGCTGGCGGCGACGGTGGACTACCTGTTCGGCTACGACGCCACCGCCGGCGTGGTCGACGACTGGATGTACGAGCACCTGGCCGCCGCGTACCTGTTCGACGACACCACCCGGGAGTTCCTGGAGAAGTCCAACCCGTGGGCGCTGCGAGGCATCACCGAACGCCTGTTGGAGGCCGCCGACCGGGGGCTGTGGGCCAAACCCGAGCCGGCCACCCTGGACCGGCTGCGTGACACGTACCTGGCCAGCGAGGGCGACCTGGAGGACCGGGCATGAGCATCACCTACCCGTTCAGCGCGGTGCTCGGCATGGCCGACATGCGGTTGGCGCTGCTGCTCAACGCGGTGTCCCCGGCGATCGGCGGGGTGCTGGTCCGGGGTGAGAAGGGGACCGCCAAGTCCACCGCCGTACGGGCGCTCGCCGCGCTGCTGCCTCCGGTGCGCCGGGTCGCCGGCTGCCGTTTCGGCTGTGACCCGACCGAGCCGGACCCGGCCTGCCCGGACGGCCCACACCCGGCCGACCCCGCCGCCGAGACGCGTCCCGCCCGCCTCGTGGAGTTGCCGGTGGGCGCCGCCGAGGACCGGGTGGTCGGCTCACTGGATTTGGAGAAGGCCCTGGGCGAGGGGGTACGCGCCTTCGAGCCGGGCCTGCTCGCCGCCGCGCACCGGGGCGTCCTCTACGTCGACGAGGTCAACCTGCTGCACGACCATCTCGTGGACCTGCTGCTGGACGCGGCGGCGATGGGCCGCAGCCACGTCGAGCGGGAAGGCGTGTCGGTCAGCCACGCGGCCCGGTTCCTGCTGGTCGGCACCATGAACCCGGAGGAGGGGGAGCTGCGCCCGCAGCTCCTCGACCGGTTCGGGCTCACCGTCGAGGTGGGTGCCAGCCGGGACCCGCAGGTCCGGGTCGAGGTGGTCCGCCGCCGGCTCGCCGCCGACGCCGACCCGGCCGGGTTCGCCGCCCGCTGGGCCGACGCCGACGCGGAGATCGCCGCCCAGGTGGCCGCCGCGCGCCGCCGGCTTCCCGGGGTACGCCTCCCGGACGCCGCGTTGCGGCAGATCGCCGAGGTGTGCGCGGCGTTCGACGTGGACGGGATGCGCGCCGACATCGTCACGGCCCGTACCGCCCTCGCCCACGCCGCCTGGCATGGCCGGGACCGGGTCACCATCGACGACGTCCGGGTGGCCGCCCGGCTGGCTCTGCCGCACCGCCGCCGCCGCGACCCGTTCGACACCCCCGGGCTGGACGAGAAGCGCCTCGACGAGGCGTTGCAACGTGCCCAGGACGCCCACCCCGACGACCCGGACGACGACGGCCCCGAGGACCGTGGCCCGGATGGCGGCGGCCCGGCCGGTGGCGGCGGCCCGAACGGCGGCGGCCCGAACGGCGGCGGCCCGAACGGCGGCGGCCCGAACGGCGGAGACGGCGGCGGCGGTGGCGCTGACCAGGGTGAACCCGGGTCGGTCGGGCACTCGTCGGCACGTGATGGCGCTGGCCCGGACGGCCGCGCCGACGGGCCGGACGGCGACGACGGCTGGCCGCAGCGCGAGACGGGCGAATGGGGCGCCGACGGTGGCTGGCCGCAGCGCTCGGCGGACGACCGGGGCAACGACGACGGCTGGCCGCAGCGCTCGGCGGACGACCGGGGCGGTGCCGGGCAGCACGCGCGCCCGCGCGGTGGCCGGGCACCGGCGGCCGGTGACGACGATCCGACCCGGGGCGACGGGACGTCTCAGCCGGTGGCCGTACCCCGGGGTGGGCTGAAGGCGCGGGTGCTCACCGCGCCCGGCGTCGGTGACGGGGTGCCGGGCCGGCGGTCGCGGGCCCGCACCGGACGGGGGCGCACCATTGGCGCCCGGGTGCCGGCGGGCCGTGTCGACGCGCTGCACCTGCCGGCCACGATCCGCGCCGCCGCGCCGCACCAGGCGTCGCGGGGACGGCTGGCCGGCCCGCTGCGGTTGCGCCCGGACGACGTGCGCGAGGCGGTGCGCGAGGGGCGCGAGGGCAACCTCGTGCTGTTCGTGGTGGACGCGAGCGGCTCGATGGGCGCTCGGCAGCGGATGACCGCCGTGAAGGACGCGGTGCTCGCCCTGCTCACCGATGCCTACCAGCGGCGGGACAAGGTCGCGGTGATCGCGTTCCGGGGGAGCGGCGCGCGGACTCTGCTGCCGGCGACGTCGTCGGTGCTGGCCGCCTCGACGCGGCTGGCCGAGTTGCCCACCGGTGGGCGTACGCCGCTGGCCGAGGGGCTGCTCGCCGCCGCCGATCTGCTGCGGGTGGAACGTCTGCGCGACCCTAAGCGCCGCCCACTGGTCCTCATCGTCACCGACGGCCGAGCCACCGCCGGCACCCGCCCACTGGACCGTGCGGCAGCAGCCGCGAAGGTGCTGGCGGCGACGGCCGCCCCGTGCGTGGTCGTCGACTGCGAATCGGGCCCCGTCCGCCTGCACCTGGCCACCCGCCTGGCAACTCAGCTGCAAGCCCCCCACCACGAACTGAACGACGTGGCCCAGACCCGAGGAGATCTTGGAGGGAAATGGCCCCTGGAAGGGCGCTTTCCTTCCAAGATCTCGACCGGTCCCGCGCCCGATAGGAGCGTCGCCTGATGCCGCAGGGACAGCCGAATCACGTGCCTCTTGACGGGTTGACCACCCGGCAGCGGCGGCACCGTCCACTGGTGATCGTTCACACCGGGCAGATGAAGGGGAAGTCGACGGCGGCCTTCGGGTTGGCGTTGCGGGCCTGGACCGCCGGCCTGCCGGTCGGCGTGTTCCAGTTCGTCAAGAGCGCCAAGTGGCGGGTAGGTGAGGAGAACGCCTTCCGGGCGCTCGGCGAGGTGCACGAGCGCACCGGCCAGGGCGCACCGGTGGCCTGGCACAAGATGGGCGAGGGCTGGTCCTGGATCCAGCGCGGCGGTGAGGCCGACCACGCCGCCGACGCCCTGGAGGGCTGGCGGCAGATCCAGCGCGACCTGGCCGCCGAGCGGTACGGGCTGTACGTGCTCGACGAGTTCACCTACCCGATGAAGTGGGGCTGGGTGGACGTCGACGAGGTGGTGGCCACCCTGGCCGACCGGCCCGGCTTCCAACACGTGGTGATCACCGGCCGGGACGCCGACCCGCGCCTGGTCGCCGCCGCCGACCTGGTGGCCGAGCTGACCAAGGTCAAGCACCCGATGGACGCCGGCCAGAAGGGCCAGAAGGGCATCGAGTGGTGAGCGCGACGCCCTGGGCGCTGCCCCGGGTGGTAGTGGCCGCCCCAGCCAGCGGGCACGGCAAGACCACTGTCGCCACCGGGCTGCTCGCCGCGCTGCGTCGTCGCGGCCTGACGGTCAGCCCGCACAAGGTCGGTCCGGACTACATCGACCCCGGCTACCACGCCCTCGCCGCCGGTCGACCGGGGCGCAACCTCGACCCGTTCCTGGTCGGGGCCGACCGGATCGCGGCGCTGCTGCGGCACGGCGCGAGCGTCCCGACGCCCGCCGACATCGCCGTGGTGGAGGGCGTCATGGGCCTGCACGACGGGGCGGTGGGCCGCCGCGACTACGCGTCCACCGCGCACGTCGCCCGGCTGATCGAGGCACCAGCGCTGCTGGTGCTGGACACCACCGCGCAGGGCCGCTCCGCCGCCGCGCTGACCCTCGGCATGGCCGCCTTCGATCCCGCGGTACGCATCGGCGGGGTGATCCTCAACCGGGTCGGTTCACCCCGGCACGAGACGCTGCTGCGCGACGCCCTCGCCGAGGTGGGCGTACCGGTGCTCGGTGCCGTCACCCGCGCCGCCGAGGTGGCCGCCCCGGCCCGACACCTCGGCCTCGTCCCGGTCGCCGAACGGGCACCCGAATCCCTGGCGATCGTCACCGCCCTCGCCGAGCTGGTCGAGGCCACGGTGGACCTCGACGCGGTGCTCGACCTGGCCCGCACCGCCCCGCCGTTGACCACCCCGGCGTGGGACCCGGTCGCCGCCGTCGGCGGGCCGGCCGGCGTCGAGCGGCCACGGGTCGCCCTCGCCGGTGGTCCGGCCTTCACCTTCTCGTACGCGGAGACCGCCGAACTGCTCACCGCCGCCGGCGCGGACGTGGTCACTGTCGACCCGCTGCGCGACCCGACGCTGCCCGCCGGCACCCGGGCGGTGGTCATCGGCGGCGGGTTCCCCGAGGCGTACGCCCAGGCGCTGGCCGGCAACGCCACGCTGCGCGCCGAGCTGGCCGACTTCGACGGGCCGATCGTGGCCGAGTGCGCCGGGCTGCTCTACCTCGGACGGTCCCTGGACGACGTGCCGATGTGCGGCCGGCTGGACCTGACCGCCCGGATGACCGGCCGGCTCACCCTCGGCTACCGCGAGGCGGTGGCCGTCACCGACTCCCCGGTGGCCCGGGTCGGCGAGGGCGTACGCGGCCACGAGTTCCACCGCACCACCACCGACCCGGGCCACGGTGACCGGCCGGCGTGGCGCTGGGACGACACCGCGCACGGCTTCGTCACCGGCCGGGTACACGCCTCCTACCTGCACACCCACTGGGCCGGTCACCCCGACGCGGCCCGCCGCCTGGTCGAGGCGTGCCGATGACCGCCGACGCCCGTGCCGCCGGCGGGTCGGCCGACGCCACGCTGACCGGGATCGGTGTCGGCCCGGGTGACCCCGAGTTGCTCACCGTCAAGGCGGTGCGGTTGCTGCGCGAGGCCGACCTGGTCTTCGTACCCGTGATGGCGGACCGGGTCGAACCCACCGCGACCGCCGCGCCGACGCCGGCGGGTGCGGACGCCGGGCGGGCCGAGGCGACGGTACGGACCCACGTCGCGGCGGACCGGTTGCGCCGGCTGCCGTTCGCCCTGGACGACACCGGTGGGGTGACGGCCCGCCGGGCGGCGGCCTGGGACGACGCGGCCCGGGTGGTGGTCGACGCGATCGACGCTGGCGCACGGTCCCTGGCGTTCGCCACCATCGGCGACCCGAACGTCTACTCCACCTTCGGCTACCTGGCGCAGAGCGTCCGGGCACTGCGCCCGGCGGTGCGGGTGGCGACGGTGCCCGGCATCACCGCCATGCAGGAGCTGGCCGCGCGCAGCGGCACCCCGCTCTGCGAGGGACGCGAACCGCTGACCCTGCTGCCGGCCACCGCCGGCCTGGCGCTGTTCGCCGACGCTCTCGCCGGGCCGGGCACAGTGGTCGCCTACAAGGGCTGGCGGCGACACCCGGAGCTGCTTGCCGAGCTGCGCCGGCAGGGCCGCCTCGCCGACGCGGTGCTCGGGCGCCACCTGGGCCTGCCCGGCGAACACGTCGGAGGTGTCGACGACGCCGCACCCGACCTGCCGTACCTGTCGACGCTGCTGGTCCCGGCCCGCCGCGAGCACCGAGGAGGAAAACTGTGACAAGCGACGGCAAGGTGTGGTTCGTCGGCGCCGGCCCCGGTGCGGCGGACCTGCTGACAGTGCGAGCCGCCCGGGTGATCGCCGAGGCGGACATCGTGATCTGGGCGGCCAGCCTGGTGCACGCCGACGTGCTCGGCCACGCCCGCGCGGGCGCGGAGATCGTCGACTCGTCGCAGCTGCCCATCGAGGGTGTGCTGCCGCTCTACCAGCGCGCCGCCGAACAGGGGCTGACCGTGGCGCGGGTCCACTCCGGCGACCCGGCGCTGTGGGGCGCGGTGCAGGAGCAACTGGACGTGTGCCGGGCGCTCGGCCTGGCCGTCGAGATCGTGCCCGGGGTCTCCTCGTTCACCGCCGTCGCGGCGATCGTCGGGCGGGAGCTGACAGTGCCCGAGGTGGCCCAGTCGGTGATCCTCACCCGCCTCGAAGGCGGCAAGACCCCCATGCCGCCCGGCGAGCGGGTCCGCGACTTCGCCCGGCACGGCACCACGATGGCGCTGTTCCTCTCCGCCGCCCGTTCCGGGCAGGTGCAGGCCGAGTTGCTGGCCGGCGGCTACCCGCAGGACACCCCGGCCGTGGTGGCGTATCAGGCGACCTGGCCGGACGAGCTGGTGGTGCGCTGCACGGTCGGCACCCTGGAGGCCACTGTCAAGCAGCACAGGCTGTGGAAACACACCCTCTTCCTGGTCGGGCCGGCACTGGCCGCCGAGGGCACCCGCTCGCACCTCTACCACCCCGGGCACTTCCACACCTTCCGCCGGGCCGAGCCGGCCGCCCGCGCCGAGCTGCGCCGCCAGACCGGCGGCCGTGCCGGAGGAACAGGCACACAGTGACGTACGCGGAGCCGCCGCTGCGCGAGCCGGACCTGCCGCGTACCGCGAAGGTCCGGCCCACCGCGCTGCGCACCGGCTGGACCACCGGCGCCTGCGCGACGGCGGCGGCCAAGGCGGCGGTCACCGCCCTGGTCACCGGGGAGATCCAGCCGGACGTGGAAATCGGTCTGCCCGCCGGTCGGCGGGTGCGCTTCGGCGTGGAACGCTGCGAACTGACCGGCGACCCGCCGGTGCGGGCCGAGGCGGTCGTCGTCAAGGACGCCGGCGACGACCCGGACGTCACCCACGGGGCCGAGCTGACCGCGACAGTGGACTGGACCGATGTCCCCGGCCTGCGGCTCGCCGGCGGCGCGGGCGTCGGCACTGTCACCAAACCCGGCCTCGGGCTCGCGGTCGGCGGTCCGGCGATCAACGACAGCCCACGCCGGATGATCGGCGAGGCGGTGGCCGAGGTGGTCGACCTCACCGAGGTCGGCGTCCGGGTGGTGATCAGTGTGCCCCGGGGCGAGATCATGGCCCGCAAGACGACCAACCGTCGCCTCGGCATCCTCGGCGGCATCTCGATTCTCGGCACCACCGGGATCGTCCGCCCGTTCTCCACCGCCTCCTGGCGGGCCAGCGTCGTCCAGGCCGTGCACGTGATGGCCGCCCAGGGCGAGCCGACGGTGGTGCTGTGCACCGGCGGGCGTACCGAGCGGGCCGCCCGCGCGCTCCTGCCCGACCTGCCCGAGGTGTGCTTCGTCGAGGTGGGCGACTTCACCGGGGCTGCCGTCACCGCCGCCGTCGGTGACGACATGACCGGCGTGGTATTCGTCGGCATGGCCGGCAAGCTGGCCAAACTCGCCGCCGGCATCCTGATGACCCACTACACCCGCTCGACTGTGGACCTGTCCCTGCTCGGTGCGGTGACCGCCGAGGCCGGTGGCGACCCGGCGCTCGTCGCCGCCGTGACCGAGGCGAACACCGGGCGGCACGCGTACGAGCTGTGGGAGGCCGCCGGGCTGCTCGGCCTGGCCGGCGACCTGCTCTGCCAACGGGTCCGCCAGGTGCTGCGACGCTTCGCCGGACCCACTGTCACAGTGGACGTGGCGATGGTCGACTTCGCCGGAGCGCACGTCGTCGCCTCGTCCGGCCGGTGGCCCCGATGAGCCGGACGTCCCCGGACCCGCTGGCGAACCCGGCGGCACCGGAGGCGCTGACGACCGCGCCCGGACCGGACGCGCTGGTGGCCGGGGCCGGCCCGGAGGCGCTGGTGGCCGGGGCTGGCCCGGAGGCGGTGGTGACCGTGGTCGGGCTGGACGCGGCCGGGGCGCCACCGCATCCCGCCCTCGCGCCCGCACTGGCCGGGGCCGGGCTGGTCGTCGGGGCGGCCCGGCATGTGGCCGCCGTTCCCGTGCCGGCCGGCGCGGACACCGTCGTCCTCGGGCCACTTGCCCCGGCCGTCGGGCGGCTGACCGAGGCCGTCGCCGCCGGAGTGCCGGCCGTGGTGCTGGCCAGCGGGGACCCCGGCCTGTTCGGCATCGTCCGACGGCTGCGCGCGGCCGGGCTGCCACTGCGGGTGGTGCCGGCGGTGTCCAGTGTGGCCGCCGCGTTCGCCCGCGCCGGGCTGCCCTGGGACGGCGCCGCCGTGGTCACCGCGCACGGGCGCGACCCGCGACCGGCCCTGAACGCCTGCCGGGCGCTGCCGCTTGTCGCGGTGCTCACCGCACCCGGTGCCGGTGCCGCCGAGCTGGGCGCGGGCCTGATCGGCTGGCCCCGCCGCCTGCTCGTCGCCGAGCACCTGGGCACCGCCGCCGAACGGATCCGCCCGGTGACCCCCGAGCAGGCCGCCACCGAGACCTGGTCCGACCCCCACGTCCTGCTCAGCCTCGCCGACGCGGATCTGTTCGCGTTCGGTGGCATGCGCGCCGACAACCAGCCGGCCGCCGCGCCGGCCGGTGGGTGGGCGCTGCCGGAGAGCCGGTACGCCCACCGCGACTCCATGATCACCAAGTCGGAGGTGCGCGCCCTCGTCGTCGCCCGGCTGCGCCCGCGACTGGGACGGCTGGTGTGGGACGTCGGCGCGGGCAGCGGTTCGGTCGGCATCGAGTGCGCCCTGCTCGGCGCGGCGGTACTCGCCGTCGAACAGGACCCCGCCGCCGGCGCGGCCATCCGGGCCAACGCGACAGCGCACGCTGTGGACGTCCGGCTCGTCACCGGGCGGGCACCGCAGGCGCTGGCCGGCCTGCCCGATCCGGACGCGGTCTTCGTCGGCGGCGGCGGTGTCGACGTGCTCGCCGCCGTGCTGACCCGCCAGCCCGAGCGGGTGGTGCTCACCCTCGCCGCACTGGACCGTGTCGCACCGGCCGTTGGCCTGCTGCGCGCCGCCGGCTACACGGTGCAGGGCTGCCAGCTCTCCGCCGCCCGCCTCGCCGACCTGCCCGGCGGGTCGATCCGTCTCGCGGCCACCAACCCGGTGGTCGTCCTCACCGGGGAGCGCCAGTGACCGACCAGAACCCGCCCCCTCGCATCGGTCTGGTGGCGGCCACGGCCGCCGGCCGACGGCACGCGCACATTGTCGCCGCCGCCTGGCCGCACGCCCGCCTGGTCGAGGGGGAGAGCGTCGCCGACGCGCTGCGGACCGCCTGGGTGGAGGGTGACGCGGTGGTCGCGTTCCTGGCCACCGGCGCGGTGGTGCGGATCCTCGCGCCGCTGCTCGCCGACAAGCACGGCGACCCGGCCGTGGTGGTCGTCGACGAGGCCGCCCGGCACGCCGTGGCACTGCTCGGCGGGCACGCCGGCGGCGGCAACGACCTCGCCGAAGCCGTCGCCGCGCTGCTGGACGCCCGACCGGTGATCACCACCGCCACCGACGCGGTCGGCCTACCGGGGCTGGACACCCTCGGCTGGCCCGCGCAGGGCGCGGTCGCCGCGGTGTCCCGGGCCATCCTGGACGGCGAGCCGGTCCGGCTGATCGCCGACGCCCACTGGCCGTTGCCCGCCCTGCCCCCGAACGTCCAGGCCACCGACGAGGACGCCGTGAACGCCGGTTACCGGCTGCTCGTCACCGACCGGGTGGTGCCGCTCGACGGGCGGACCGCCGTGCTCCGGCCCCCGTCGCTTGTCGCGGGTGTCGGCGCGAGCCGGGGCGTACCCGCCGCCGAGGTGGCGGAGCTGCTGCACCGGGTGCTGGCCGAGGCCGGCCTCAGCGCCGCGAGCCTGCGCTGCCTGGCCAGCGCCGACGTGAAAGCCGACGAGGCGGGCATCCGCAGCACCGCCGACGCGCTCGGCGTACCCCTGGTGACCTGGCCGGCGACGCGGCTGGCGGCGGTCGACGTGCCGCACCCCAGCGAGGTGGTCCGCGCCGCGGTCGGCACGCCGAGCGTGGCGGAGGCCGCGGCCCTGCTCGGCCCGGCCGGCCGCCCGGACGACGCCACGCTGCTGGTGGGCAAGACCGCGACGGCGATGGCCACCGTGGCGGTGGCCCGGCACGCGCCACGCGGCCGGCTGGCCGTCGTCGGGCTCGGACCGGGCGCCGCCGACCTGCGCACCCCCCGCGCGGTGGCCGAGCTGCGTCGCGCCGCAGTGGTGGTCGGTCTGGACCAGTACCTCGACCAGGTCCGCGACGTGCTCCGACCGGGCACGCGGGTGCTGTCCAGCGGGCTCGGCGCGGAGGAGGCGCGGGCCCGCGCCGCCGTCGCCGAGGCCGTCGCCGGCCGGGCGGTCGCGCTTGTCGGCTCCGGCGACGCCGGGGTGTACGCGATGGCCAGCCCCGCCCTGGAGTACGCCGACGAACGCATCGACGTCGTCGGCGTGCCCGGGGTGACCGCCGCACTGGCCGCCGGGGCGCTGCTCGGTGCACCCCTCGGCCACGACCACGCCTATGTCAGCCTGTCCGACCTGCACACCCCGTGGGAGGTCATCGAGCGGCGGGTGACCGCGGCGGCCGAGGGTGACTTCGTGACGCTGTTCTACAACCCGCGCAGCCGGGCCCGGGACTGGCAGCTCGGCAAGGCGCTCGGCATCCTCGCCGCCCACCGCCCACCGGACACCCCGGTCGGTGTGGTGCGCAACGCCAGCCGCCCCGGCGAGCGGCTGCACCTGGCGACCCTGGCCACCCTCGACCCGGCCGTTGTCGACATGTACAGCGTCGTGGTGGTCGGCAACAGCGACACGAGGGTGGTCGCCGGCCGGATGGTCACGCCCCGGGGGTACCGATGGCGTTCGTGACGATCGACGCCTGCCAGGGCTGCGGCGCCTGCCTGCTCACCTGCCCCACGCACGCGATCCGGCCGGTCGCCGGGGGCCTGACGGTCCGCGCCGACCGGTGCACCGGCTGCCTGGAGTGCCTGGAGATCTGCCCGGTCGACGCGATCCGCGTGCTCGACCCCGACCCTCGCGAAGGAGCCCGATGAGCCGGGTGGTGCACCCCATCGAGGTCGAGTCGTACCGCATCCTGCGGGAGCGGGTCGACCTGTCGCACCTGCCGCCGCTGAGCCGCGCGGTGACCGAACGGGTGGTGCACGCCAGCGCCGACCTCGCGTACGTCGATGAGTTGGTCTGCGACGAGGCGGCGCTGGAGTCGGGGCTGGCGGCGTTGCGCGCCGGGGCGCCGGTGGTCACCGACGTGGCGATGGTCGCCGCCGGCATCACCCGCGCCGGCCTGGAGCTGGTCTGCCCGGTCGCCGAGCCGGCCGCCGCCGAGCTGGGCCGCGCGGCCGGCATCACCCGCTCGGCGGCGGCCGCGCGGATCGCCCTCGACCGGGTCGGGCCGGGCGCGGTCTGGGTGGTCGGCTGCGCACCCACCGCACTCGTCGAACTGCTCACCCTGCACGCCGCTCCGGCGCTCGTCGTCGGCCTGCCTGTCGGCTTCGTCGGCGCCGCCGAGTCGAAGGCGGCGCTACGGGCCAGCGGTCTGCCCGCCGTGTCCAACGTGGGGGAGAAGGGCGGGTCGGCGGTCGCCGCCGCCGCCCTCAACGCGCTGCTCTACATCGAGGAGAAGTCATGACCGGGTTGGTCATCGTCGGGCACGGTACGCGCAGCGCGGCCGGGGTCGACCAGTTCGCCGCACTGGTCGAGCGGGTCCGCCGTCGCGGTGTCGTCGACGACGTCGAGGGCGGCTTCATCGAGCTGTCCCGCCCGCCGCTGACCGACGCGGTCGGTGCGCTCGTCGCGCGGGGGCACCGGGCGCTCGTGGCGTTGCCGCTGGTGCTCACCGCCGCCGGGCACGGCAAGGGCGACATCCCCGCCGCGATGGGTCGGGAACAGCAGCGCCACCCCGGGCTGACCTACCGCTACGGTCGCCCGCTCGGCCCGCACCCGTTGCTGCACGACGCCCTCGAACAGCGCGTCGACGCGGCGTTGGCGGGTGCCGACCGGGCCGGCACGGCGTTGGCGGGTGCCGATCGGGCCGGCACGGCGCTGGCGGGTGCCGATCGGGCCGGCACGTGGGTCGCGTTGATCGGCCGGGGTTCCACCGATCCGGACGCCAACGCCGAGGTGGCCAAGGTGGCCCGGCTGCTGTGGGAGGGGCGCGGCTACGCCGGTGTGGAGCCGGGGTTCGTCTCCCTCGCGTCCCCGTCGGTGCCGGCGGTGCTGGAGCGGCTGCGTCGCCTGGGCGCGCGGCGGATCGTCGTCGCACCGTACTTCCTGTTCGCCGGGGTGCTGCCGGACCGGATCGTCGCCCAGTCGGCGGAGTTCGCCGCCGCCCACCCCGACCTGGACGTCCGCGTCGCCGAGGTGATCGGCGACTGCGACGCCCTCGCGGACCTGGTGCTGGAACGCCACGCCGAGGCGCTGGCCGGGGACATCCGGATGAACTGCGACACCTGCGCGTACCGGGTGTTGATGCCCGGCTTCGCCGACAAGGTGGGTCGCCCGCAACGCCCGCACGACCACCCGGACGACCCGGTCGGCCACCACCACCACCACGGGCACGACCACCACCACGACCACGGGCACGACCACGGCTCGGTCGCCGTGGTCGGCGGTGGGCCGGGGCCCGACGACCTGATCACGGTACGCGCGAAGGCGCTGCTCGACGCGGCGGACGTCGTGGTGGCCGACCGGCTGGCCCCCACGGGGTTGCTCGCCGGGCTGCGCCCCGACGTGCTGGTCATCGACGCCGCGAAGGTGCCCCGTGGCCCGTCGATGGCCCAGGAGGCGATCAACGAGGCGCTGGTGTCGCACGCCCGCGCCGGTCGCCGGGTGGTCCGGCTCAAGGGTGGCGACCCGTACGTCTTCGGACGTGGCCACGAGGAGGTGCAGGCCTGTGTGGCGGCCGGCGTGCCGGTGACTGTGGTGCCGGGAGTGAGCAGCGCGCTCGCCGCCCCGGCCCTCGCCGGTGTGCCGGTGACGCACCGGGGCGTGGCCCACGACGTCACAGTCGTGTCGGGGCACCTGCCGCCCGGGCACCCCGACTCGCTCGTGGACTGGGCGGCGCTGGCCCGGGCCCGGGGCACCGTCGTGCTGTTGATGGCCGTCGACACCATCGCCAAGATCGCGTCAGTGTTGATCGAGCACGGCCGGGCCCCGGAGACCCCGGTGCTCGCCGTGCAGGACGCCGGGCAGCCCGGCCAGCGGTCGCTGCCCGCCCGGCTGGACGAGATCGGCGCGGTCGCCGCCCGGGAGAGCGTGGGCCCGCCCGCTGTCTTCGTCCTCGGCCCGGTGGTCGCTCTCACCACCACCGGGCCGAGGGCCTGACGACTACTCGCTGCGGGCGGTCTCCGGACCGGTGATCCGTTCCAACAGCGGCAGGGTGGAGGCGATGACGCCGAGGCAGGTGGCCAACCCGACGACGACGATCACGTAGAAGCGTGGCTCCGGCGCGATCAGCCTGTAGTCCATCTGCGCCCGCAGGAACAGGTGGGCGGCGAGCAGGCCCATGCCGATGGCGACGGCGGCGACGGCGAGCATCGGCACCGCGCTCTCCAGCGCCACCACCCGGCGCAGGTCCCGTACCGGTGCGCCGCTGAGGCGCAGCAGGCTGAACGGGCGTCGGCGTTCGGTGAGACCGCCGATGACGCTGACCGCGAGGCTGCACCCGCCGAGCGCGAGGCTGGCGATGATGACGACGTTTGCCAGTTGTTCCCAGCCGCGCAGCGTGTTCGCGAAGTCCGACTCGAAGTCGCCGGGCACATTCGGCCCCGTCCAGAAGGTCGGGAAGGCGACCTCCAGCACCGTGCGGGTGCGCTCGATGGCGGCCGCGGAACCGTCCGTGTCGACGACGATCGACATCACCGGGAGCTGTTGTAGATCGTCGAGTGGGACCGACGCGGCGGGCCAGACTCTGGCGGACGACGCCGACTCCCGGAAGGGGATGAGGCCCGTCGCGACCTCGGCGACGGTGGCACCCTCGGCGCACCGGCCGTACGCGCTCGGGATGTCGGTGCACGCGATCAGGCCGGGTTCGCTGGCCGTCATCCGGTCCGGGTTCTCGCGGACCGCGGTCGCGGACCGCACGCCGTTGATCGAGCGAAGCCCGGTGAAGAGCGGGTCAGGTGCCGCCGGCGCATCATCGGGAAGGTAGAGAGACACCTGTCCCGCCTCGGTCGAGCCGATCGGCGCCGGGCCGCGGTTGGCGATGATCGTGGTGATCACGCCGACGGCCACGCTCGTGACGAAGAGGGCGAGCATGATGCCGCTGATCGCCCGGAAGCCGGCCTTCGGGTTGTCGGCGAGGCGCCGCGCGGCGATGAGCGTGGCCGGACCGTTGGCGTAGCGGGCCAGGATCCGGGCCCCGACCATCGTCAACCACGGGCCGGCGAAGACCAGGCCGGCCATGATGAGCAGCAGGGCGGGCAGGAAGATCGCGGTCTGTCCGTCGGACGTTTCCGGTTTGAAGCCGATGGCGAAGAACAGCACGGCGACACCGAGCAGGGCCGGGATCAGCCGGTACGCGCGCGGCGCGCGGGGGGTGACCCGCCGGGTGACGCCCAGCGGCGAGATTCGTACGCGGCGCAGCGAGACCTGGGCCGCCACCGCCGCGCCGGCCGGGACGCCGAGCGCCACGAGCAGGACGTTCAGTACGCCCAGGGACATGTCGTTGGGGTAGAACGGCATGCCGGTGAACGGGATGCTCGCGAGCGGGTCGCGGAAGGCGTAGAACAGCCCGAAGCCGACGGCGGTGCCGGCGATGGCGGCGGCGGTCGCCTCCACCGCAGCGACCATCGCGATCTGCCGGGGTGTCGCGCCGACCAGGCGCATCGCGGCGAAACGCTGCTCCCGGCGGGCGGCACTGAGGCGGGTGGCGGTGCCGATGAAGATCAGCACCGGGAACAGCAACCCGCCGGCGATGACGCCCAGGATGAGGTTCACCGTGGTCTCGGGGAGAGCGGGGGTGTCGCCGACGCTGGTGACCTGCTTCGCAGTGGGTAGCTTGGCGACCTGGTCGGGGGTGCCGCCCGCGATGACGAGCAGGGTGTCCGGCGAGGTCAGCGCGGCCGGACCAACGGTGCCGAGGTCGCGCCCCGGGTAGCGGTCGCCCAGTTGGTCGGCCGGCTCGGCGGCCAGCAGGTCGCGAAACGCTGGTGAGGCGTAGTACTCGCCGGGACCCGGGGTGATCGGGACGCCGACCGGGGTGGGCGCGCTCGGACCGGTCGCGGCGACGTCGATCCGGATGATCTGCTTGCCGTGGAAGTAGTCCTGCCGGGTCGACCACCACAGCGGGTCGGCGTCGCCGGTCGAGGCGTTGGGATACATCGACGCGTACCGGGTGAGCTGGGCGTTGACCGCGTTGACCCCGGCGAGGGTGGTCAGCAGCAGCCCGCTGCCGATCGCGACGGCGGCGGCGATGACGAGCAGGCGGGTGAGCGCCTCACGGCCGCCGGCCACGGCGAGGCGGAGCCCGAAGCGGATCATGAGGCGATCCGGTCCGGCGCGTTCACGCGCCCGTCGCGGACCATGACCTCGCGGTCGGCGTACGCCGCGATCCTCGGCTCGTGGGTGACCAGGATGACAGTGGTGCCCTGCTCGCGGGCGGCGCCGACAAGCAGGTCCATCACCTGCTCACCGGTGAGCGAGTCGAGCGCGCCGGTCGGCTCGTCGGCGAAGAGCACCTGCGGCTCGGCGACCAGGCCCCGAGCCAGGGCGACCCGTTGTGCCTGCCCGCCGGAGAGCTCGCCCGAGCGCCGCTGCTCCAGGCCGTCCAGCCCGAGGCGCGCGAACCAGGCTTCCGCCCTGGGGAGCGCCTGCCTGCGGTGTACGCCGCTGAGCAGCAGCGGCAGCGCGACGTTCTCCACAGCGGTCAGCTCGGGGACGAGTTGACCGAACTGGAACACGAAACCGAACCGGTCCCGGCGCAGGCTGCTGCGTTCGGTCTCGGCCATGGCGTGCACCCGGGCCCCGTCGAAGAGGATCTCGCCGGAGTCGGGCACCAGGATGCCGGCCAGGCAGTGCAGCAGTGTGGACTTGCCCGAGCCGCTGGGGCCCATGACGGCGAGGATCTCGCCCGCCTGCACGGCGACGCTGGCGCCGCGCAGGGCGGGTGTCTGACCGAAGGAGAACTCGACGTCACGTGCCTCGATCACGACGGTCATCGCCGCACCTCCTTGCGCAGGGCGTCCAGTCGGGCGCCGGTCATCTCGATCCACCGGAGGTCCGCCTCCAGGTGGTAGAGGCCGTGGTCGGCGAGCAGCGCGTCGACCAGGCTGCCGGCGCGCTTGATCTCGGTCAGCTCGCGCATCCGATGCAGGTGTGCGCTGCGCTGGGTGTCGAGGTAGTCGGCGGCCGGTCGGTCGAGCATCAGCGCGAGCACGACCTTGGCGAAGAGCACCGTCTGTAGGTGTGGCTCGGGGTCGACCGGTTGGGTCAGCCACTGCTCGACCTCTGTCGCGCCGACGTCGGTGATGATGTAGCGCTTGCGGTCGGGGCCGGAGCCGGGGGCGACGTCGCTGATCACCACCTTGCCGTCGCGGGCCAGGCGGCTGAGGGTGGAGTAGACCTGGCCGAACGGCAGTGGCTTGCCCCGGCCGAAGAAGGCGTCGTAGTCGCGCTTCAGGTCGTATCCGTGGCTGGGCTCCCGTTCGAGGAGGCCGAGGAGTGTCAGTGGCACGCTCATGCCAGCAGACTACACCGGGGGTATACGCCGCGTATATACCCCCGGTGTGTGGTGCGTCGGCCCTGTTCCGGGCGTTGCTGACGAGGGAAACCGGGCGCGGGGCGGCTGGTGTGCGGTCAGCCGGTCAGGGCGCGGGCCACGGCGTAGCCGGCGGTGGCCGCGGCGAGCCCGGCGGCCACGCTGCCGAGCACGTTGGCCAGCGCGAGGAATCGACGACCGCCCCGCGCCAGCCGCAGCGTCTCGTAGCTGAAGGTGGAGTAGGTGGTCAGCGCCCCACAGAACCCGGTGCCGAGCAGCGCGGTGACCGCCGGACCGGTCGGCCACCCGACGAGTACGCCGAGCAGCAACGAGCCGACCACGTTGACGGTGAGCGTGCCCCACGGAAACGCCGAGTCGTGCCGGGACTGCACGGCCCGGTCGGTGAGGTAGCGCAACGGTGCGCCGACGGCCGCCCCCAGGGCGATGAGCAGGACTGTCATCCGGCCACCCACCGCCGCAGCAGTGCGGCGGTCACGGCGTCGCCCAGCCCGACCGCGACAAGTGCCCCGAGCACAGTGCCGGCCAGGTACGCCAGTGCGGTGCCCGGTGCGCCCGCGACAAGTGCCTGCTGGACGTCCACCGCGTAGGTGGAGAACGTGGTGAACCCGCCGAGCACCCCGACGCCGAGGAACGGGCGGGCCAGCGGGTGCCCACCGCCGAGGTGGGTGAGGATCGCCATCAGCACGCCGATCAGCAGGCAGCCGGACAGGTTGACGGCGAACGTGGCCCACGGAAAACCCGCCGCCGCGTGGGGGGCGGCGTGTTGCAGGGCGGCTCGGCCCAGCGCACCGCCCACCCCGCCGGCCGCGATGCTGGCGAGGACCGTCGCGGGGCGAGTGGACAGCTCACCCCGGTCGGCGTCGACACGGAGGTCGACGTCGGGATCGGTGCGCTGGTCCGGCGGCTCTGACACGGCTCCTTAGCGTAGTGCCGCGACGCGGCGGTCAGCGCACGGCCGCGACTGCGGCGGTCAGCGCACGGCCGCGACTGCGGCGGTCAGCGCACGGCCGCGACTGCGGCGTCCGGGCCGCCGCGCCATACCGTGCCGACCTCGGTGAAGCCGGCCGCGGTGAGCGCGGCCAGGTGCCACGAGACGGGCGGGTTCCACTCCGGGCTGTGCCCGGTCGGGTAGATGGCCTGCCGCTGGGCGACCAGCGGGGCGAGCGTCGGATCGGCGGCGGCCCGCTCCCACCAGTCCGGCCAGGACAGCACCGAGCCGGCGGCGTACCGGGCGTTGCGCCGGTCCCGGGCCCGGTCCATCAGCCGCTTGGTCAGCTCCGGCAGGCTGTCGTCGGGCATGTGGTCGGCGTTGACGAAGACGCCGCCCGGTCGCAGCACGTCGCGCAGCTCGGCGTAGAGCTGCCCGAGCCGGTCGGCCGGTAGCCAGTGCAGGGCAGTGGCGGTGAGCACGGCGTCGTACTCCTGGTGGGGGAGCGCGGCACGCCATTCGGGGGTGCTGAGGTCGGCCGTGACGATGGTGGCCCGGTCGGCCAGCGAGGCGCTGGCGAGGGCGAGCAGCGCCGGGTCGAGGTCCACAAGTGTCACCTCCGCGCCGGGGAAGCGGGCCAGGGTCCGCAGCGAGATGGTGCCGGTGCCGCCGGCCAGGTCCAGCACGCGCGGCGGACGGCCGTCGAGCACCGCGTCGACGGTGTCCAGCATGACGGCGAACCGGTGTTCCCGGTCCGGCATGAATGCCTCCTGCTGGAGGTCCCAGCTCTCCTGCCAGGCCCAGGGATCCACGATGTAAGGACTCATGGCGATCAGGCTAGTTACGACGCGTACGTGTTGTCCAGACCTTGTTGCACATCTTTTGCAATTGCAGGAAGATGGCAGGGCGATGATCAGCGCGACGCCGGGTCGGGCATCCGCCCGGCCCGGCGTCCTTCCTGGCGGCGGGTTCGCGCCGCCGATCCCGGCACCGGACGCGTTGCCGAGGTGGGCCGCCGCGAAGGTCGCCCGGACGCCCGAGTCGGTGCCCGGCGACGGCGGGCGTACGGTACCCGCAGCCCCACCGGGACCTTCGCGCCAAGGAGGCAGCCGATGCAGGACCGCACCCCTCGTCCGGACGAGCTGGAGCCGATCGAGCGTGCCGGCGGCGACGAGCTGCGCGCCCTGCAACGCGAACGGCTGCGCTGGTCGTTGCGGCACGCGTACGACAACGTGCCGCACTACCGCCGGGCTTTCGACGCGGTCGGGGCGCACCCCGACGACTGCCGGGATCTCGACGACCTGGCCCGCTTCCCGTTCACCGGCAAGGCGGAGCTGCGGGACAACTACCCGTTCGGCATGTTCGCCGTCCCCCGGGAGCGGGTGGCCCGGCTGCACGCCTCCTCGGGCACCACCGGCCGGCCGACAGTCGTCGGCTACACCCGCGACGACCTGCGCACCTGGGCGCGACTGATGGCCCGCTCGATCCGCGCCTCCGGCGGCCGCCCCGGCGACCGGGTGCACGTCGCGTACGGCTACGGGCTCTTCACCGGTGGCCTGGGCGCGCACTACGGGGCCGAGGAGTTGGGCTGCACGGTCATCCCGGTCTCCGGGGGCATGACCGAGCGTCAGGTCATGCTGATCCGCGACTTCGAACCCGAGGTCATCATGGTCACGCCCAGCTACCTGCTCGCGATCGTGGACGAGATGCGCCGCCAGGGCGTCGACCCCCGGGCCACCTCCCTGCGCGTGGGCATCTTCGGAGCCGAGCCGTGGACCGAGGACATGCGCCGCGAGATCGAGCAACAGTTGGACATCCACGCCGTCGACATCTACGGGCTGTCCGAGGTGATGGGCCCCGGCGTGGCCACCGAGTGCGTCGAGACCAAGGACGGGCTGCACCTCTGGGAGGACCACTTCTACCCGGAGATCATCGACCCGGTCACCGGGGCGGTGCTGCCCGACGGCGAGCGGGGTGAGCTGGTGTTGACCTCGCTGACCAAGGAGGCGATGCCGGTGGTGCGGTACCGTACCCGCGACCTGACCCGGCTGCTGCCCGGCACCGCCCGCCCGATGCGCCGGATCGAGAAGATCACCGGCCGGACGGACGACATGATGATCGTGCGCGGGGTGAACATCTTCCCCACCCAGATCGAGGAGCTGATCCTGCGTACCCCGCAGTTGTCGCCACACTTCCAGTGTGTCCTCGATCGGCAGGGCCGGCTGGACACCCTGACCGTCCGGGTGGAGCGGCGGGCCGGGGTCGCCGCGGACGCCGCCGAGCGGGCCGGCGCGACGCTCGTGGAGCTGGTGAAGAACACCGTCGGCGTGAGCGTGACGGTCGACGTCCTCGCCCCGGACGCGGTGGAGCGGTCGGTCGGCAAGATGCGCCGCGTCGTCGACAGGCGACCAACCACCTGAACCCCGGCCGAGCAACTGGGCCCCGTCCTGGACCGGTCCGCTGCCCCGGCGCCATCTCGTGTAGAGCTGCCCCACGGGTGGGGCAGCCGGCATGGTCGGAAGTCCATGTCCGTCGGGGCGCTCGGGACGCGTCGCCGCCTATGATCCTGCCCATGCGTGTGCTGATGGTCTCCGCCCCGCTGGTCGGGCACGTCTTCCCGCTGGTGCCGCTCGCGGTCGCGTTGCGCGACGCCGGCCACGAGGTGCTGCTGGCCACCGGCGGGGGCGGCCTGGCCGCCGCCGACGCGGGTCTGTCGGTACACGACGTCGCGCCGGGCTTCGACTTCGGCCGGATCGCGCTGCGGGTCTTTCCCCGGCACCCGCTGATCGCCCGCGCCGAGTTGGCCGGCACCGCCGACACCCGGGGCGCCGGCCTGCTCTTCGGCGCCCTCAACGACCGGCTCACCGACCCGGTCGTCACGCTGGCCACCGAGTGGCGGCCGGATCTGGTGCTGCACGAGCCGTTCGCGGTGGCCGGCGCGGTGGCCGCCGCCCGGCTGGGTGTGCCGGCGGTTCGGCAGGAGAACTCCCTCTTCGACGGTCGGGACCTGGTACGCGCCACAGTGGCCCGACTCGGTCCCGCCCTGCGGCGGCACGGCCTGACCGAGCTGCCGCCCCCGGCCGCCGCGCTGGCCGTGGCCCCGCCCAGCGTGGCGAGGCAGGATGGCTGGCCGATGCGCTACGACTCCTATGTCGGCGGCGGCGAGCTACCGGCCTGGCTGCGGTCGCCGGGTGACCGACCGCGCATCCTGGTCACCCGCAGCACGTTGACCGGCCCCGGCGACCGGGGGCCGATGCCCGCCGTGGTCGCGGCCGCCGCCGAGGTGGACGCCGAGATCGTGCTGGTCCGGCCCGACGAGCGGTCGGCCCGGTCGCTGCCCGGCAACGTGCGGGTGGTCGACTGGATCCCGCTCGACGCGGCGTTGCCGTCGAGTGCGGCGCTTGTGCACCACGGCGGGGCGGGCAGCATCTTCGGTGCCCTCGCCGCCGGCCTGCCGCAGCTGGCCACGACGGGTCCGGGGGACCGGCGGCACAACGCCGAGCTGGTGGCCCGCCGGGGCGCCGGTCTGGCGCTGCGCCCCCGGGACATCACCGCGCGGGCGCTGACCCAACTGCTCACCGACGACCGCCTGCGTGCCGCCGCCGGGCAGGTCCGCGAGGAGATCGCCGCGATGCCGCCGCCGGCCGACCTGGTCGCGCGGCTGGCGGCACTGGCCTGACGGTCACCCCGCGTGGCCGCGCCGGGCGCGCGGTCCGCTGCGGCAGGATGACGTGATGCGACACGTCGTGCTGTTCCACTCCGTGCACGGGCCGCGGCCCGCCGTACGCGCCGCCGCCGACCGGTTGCGCGCCGCCGGGCACCAGGTCGCCACCCCCGACCTGTACGGCGTGCCGGCCACCGACTCCGTCGAGGACGGCTTCGCGCTGCTCGACAAGATCGGCCACGAGGTGGTGCTGGACCGGGCCCGGGCCGCGCTGCGTGACCTGCCACCGGAGACGGTGCTCGCCGGCTTCTCGATGGGCGCCGGTGTGGCCGGGGCGCTGTTGGCCGAGCGCCCCCACTGCGCTGGCCTGCTCCTGTTGCATGGCACCGGCGGCGCACCCGACGCGGTCCGGCCCGGGTTGCCGGTGCAGCTGCACCTCGCCGACCCCGACCCGTTCGACGCGCCGGACGAGGTCGACGAGTGGCAGCAGGCGCTCACCGACGCCGGTGCCGACCTGACGGTCTTCCGCTATCCCGGCGTGGGCCACCTGTTCACCGACCCGGACCTCGCCGAGCACTCCCCGGACGCCACCGCGGCGACCTGGCCGCGCGTGCTGGCCTTCCTGGCGCACCGCTGAGCGGCGGCGACTCGCCGCCGGCGGCCTGGCCGCGCGTGCTGGCCCGCCGAGCAGCGGCGACTCCCGGGGGCGGCCGTTCCGACTCAGCGCGTGCCGGCACCGATGCGTGGGGGAGTCGCGGTGCCGTGCACCCGCTTGGCGTGCGCGGCGAAGAGCCGGGGGGCGATGATCGGCATGAGGAGCCGGGCCGGCAGCGGCGCGTGCGCCAACACCGCCTTGATCACCTCGGGGTCGCCCTCGTACATGGCCAGGCCGAAGGCCAGCGGCAGCTGCTTCTTCGGGGTCTGACCCATCCCGTGCTCGCCGAGTTGCATCCACTCCGCGGCGGTGACGTGCCGTTCGGCCAACGGCAGGATCTCGGCCTCCTCCATGGCCATGTGCTCGATCAGCGCGACCCGCAGCTGCTCCAGTGCCTCCGCGAGCTGCTCCCCGCCCTGCCCGGTACGACGCCACCGCGGCAGCAGCGCGACCACCGCCGCGTGGCCGTCCTCGATGGCGTGGTGCTGCGCCTCCATGGTGGGGACGATGGCGGCCGCCGCCGCGCCGCCGCGTTCCACAAGCCGGGGCCACAGCAGCAGGTCCTCACCCTCGTGGTGCAGGTGCAGGGTGTGGCAGAGCATCTCGGCGTGGGCGCCGACGACCTCCGCGCGGCTGACGTCGCCCGGCCTGACGTCGCGGACGAGCTGCGGGAGGAGGCTGAACTCGCGACGGAACACGGCGTGTGCCATGTACATGTCGCGGACGTCGGCCATGGCTTCGGGGTGGTTCTTGTTCACGGTGCCCTTTCCGAGGGATCAACTGACACAGATATGTTGATCATGCGCGGTGGCACTTGGAACCGGCTTGGAATCCACCAACCGGGGGATCAGGTGGCCAGCGCGGCCGTCGCCTCGGCCAGCCAGTGCGGCGACTCCCACCGGCGGGCCACCTCGGCCGCCAGCGTGAAGTGCCGGGCGGCCTCGTCGGTGCGGCCCAGCAACCGCGACAGCTCGCCCAGCGTCAGCGCGACCGGCCGCACCACGGCAGCCGTGGTGGAGAAACCGGCCAGTTGGTCGCGTACCGGGAGCAGGGCGTCGATCACGGGCTGCGCCAGGTCCCGGCGGCCCAGCGCCACGATGACCATCGCGCGCACGCTGAGCAGCGCCGACTGGAAGTAGTCCGGGCGGTAGGTGTGCCGTGCGATGGGCAGGGCCCGCGCCTCGTCCACCCGCCCGCTCTCGATCAGTGCCAGCGCCAGCAGGTCGTCCACGATCGGACCCAGTGACACGCGTATCCGCCGGGTCGCCTCCAGATGCTCGCCGAAGCGCCCCTGGCTGATCAGCAGGGTCCCCACCGAGAAGAAGTGGAAGGCCTCGGCGTGCAGCGAGCCCTGCCGCCGCATCTGCTCGGCGACCTCGTCGTAGTGCCGTCGCGCCGCGACGAAGTCGCCGGTGACGTGCGCGAGGGCGGCCAGCGCGCACCTGTGGATCGTCTGCGCCTCGTTGAGCTGGTACGTCTCGGCCAGCAACCCGTGCCGGGCGACGCTGCGGCGCAGCTCGTCCGGTTCGTTGAGGGCGGCGGCGCTGTGACCGAGCACCTGCTCGGCCACCGAGCGGTAGGTCACCAGAGCGTGCTCGGCGGCGAGGTCGCGCAGTTCCAGGGCCAACTCCCGACGGGCCGGGGCCTCCCGCTCGTAGCTCATGGTGCGCATCCGCGCGGCCAGCCCCAGGGCCCGCAACTCGGGTTCGCCCAACCGCCGGCCGAGGGCCAGCGCCTCCCGGCCCGCCGCCACGCCCCGGGGATCGGCCTCGCCGTCCAGCTCCGTGGCCAGCGCCTCCAGCAGTCGGCAGCGGGCGACCGGGTCCAGGTCGTCGGCACGCAGCAGTCGGATGAGCAACTCGACGACGCGGTGGTCGACCACGCCGTACTCGTGGGTCAGCCACGGGGTGGGGACGGTCCACGCGGTGAAGGCCGCGACCAGCAGCTCGTCCCGGTCGGACGCGGTGGCGACGTCGACGGCTCGGGCGCGGGTCCGCCGGGCGGCGGCCACCGCGCCGGCCCGAGCCTGGGCGCGCAACAGCCGGCCGAGCAGGTCGACCCGCAGCGCGTCGCGATCCCCGCTGACCGACCCGGCGGCGTCCACGGCGTTGGTGAGCACCTCGATCGCCGCGTCGTACGCGTACCGCCGCTCGGCCAGTTCGGCGGCGCGGATGGCGTACTCGACGGCGAGCGGCGCGGTGTCGGCCGACGCCGCACGGGCGTAGTGGTGGGCCAGGGCCGGATAGTCGTCGGGTGTCAGCCGGCGGGTGGCCGCCGCGATCCGGGCGTGCAGGCGGGTGCGGCGCAGCTGCGGCAGGTCGGTGTAGATGGTGTCGCGGACCAGCGCGTGCACGAAGCGCACCCGCCCCGGCGCCGGCTCGGTGAGCAGCCCGGCGGCCAGCCCGACCTCCAGCGCTTCGAGGGCGGAGGTCTCGTCGGTGCCGGCGGCGTCGACGAGTGTGCGCACCTCGGCCTCCCGCCCGGCGGCCGCGGTGAGACGCAGCGCCGAGACGGCCGCCGACGGCAGGCGGGAGAGGCGTCGGCGCAGCACGTCGCGTACGCCCTCCGGCACGTCGCTGGTGGCGACGAGCGTGCCCTCGGTGGCCAGCAGCCGGGCCGACTCCCGCACGTAGAACGGGTTGCCGCCGGTCCGCTCGGCCAGCGCGGCGACAGTGTCCGGGTCGACGGTGGTCCGCGTCAGCGCGCCGAGCAGCTGTTGCACCTCGGGCGGCGTCAGACCGGCCAACTGGATCCGCAGGGGTGATCGGCGGGCCAGGACGGCCATCGTGTCGGCGAGACGCTCGCGGTGCTCGGCCGGGCGCAACGCCGCGACGAACAGGACGGCCCCGGTGGTCATCTCGACGACGCTGTTCAGCAGGAGCAGCGTCTCGGCGTCGGCGGCGTGCAGGTCGTCGAGGACGACGGCGACCGGTCGGTGGGCCGCGGCGGCGTCCAACCAGGCGCCGACGGCGCGGTGCAGCCGGAACCGGCCGGCGGTGACGTCGCCCCCGGAGTCGCCGTCGCCGTCGCCGAGCAGCGGGGCGAGGGCCGGTGCGAGGTCACCCGGCGGCGCCTGCCCGGCGAGCTGCCGCAACGCCTCGACCCAGGCCCAGGCCGGCGGGGCGCCCTCGACCTCGGGGCAGCGGCCGACGGTGACCAGCCAGCCGTGGGCGGCGAGCCCTTCGCGCAAGCGGGTGAGCAGACTCGTCTTGCCGGCCCCGGCCTCCCCGCTGAGCAGCGCGACGCGTGGCCCGTGGGCCACCGCCTCGGCCGCTGCCTGCCGCAGAGCCGCCAGCTCGGCCTCCCGTCCGACGAACACGTCCTCCGACACCTGTCGCTCGGCGTCGACGCGTACCGTCGTCGCGACCACCGGGGGCAGCAGGTCGAGGCGCTGGCCCAGGATCGCGGACTCCAGCTCGACCAACGCCGGCCCCGGGTCGAGGCCGAGCTGGTCCGCGAAGGTCGCTCGCGCCCGGCGCAGCGCGGCGAGCGCGTCGCCCTGCCGCCCGGCACGCCACAACGCCAACGCCAGCAGCCGCCAGCACTCCTCCCGCAGCGGCGCCTGCCGGGTCAGCACCTCCGCCTCCGACACCGCCTCGGCCGCGTCGCCGAAGCGCACCGTCAGATCGAGCAGCAGCTCCCGGGCGCCGAGACGCAACTCCTCCAGCCGCAGGACCTCGGCCTGCGCCCACGGCTCCCCGGCGAATTCGGCGTACGCCCGGCCGCGCCACAGGTCGAGCCCCGTACGCAGGAGTCGACGTGCCCGGTCCGGGTCGGTGGAGCTGACCGCCCGCGCCTGCCCGAGCAGCCGCTCGAACCGACAGGCGTCGACAGCGTCGGCGGGCACCCGGATCGCGTAGCCGGGCGGCGCGGTGACCAGGACCCGGGCCGGCGCGCGGCGCTCGCGCGACGGCTCCAACAGGCGGCGCAGGTGCGAGACGTACGCCTGGAGGGAGGCGATCGCCCGCGGCGGCGGGTCACCCCGCCAGAGGTCCTCGATCAGCTGACCGACGGAGACGACCTCGCCCCGGGCCGCCAGCAGCAGCGCGAGCACGGCGCGTTGGCGGGGGCCGCCGAGGTCGACAGGTCCGCCTGTGTCGACCTGGACCTCAAGGGGCCCGAGCACCCGTAGCAGCATGACCGGGCCAATCCTAGCCACGCGCCCGGTGGCCGTTCCGATCTACCGCGCAACGGCTGGCCCGGTCACCGGGGGCCGGCGGTGTCCCGGGCGGTGCGGCTCGACCATTCTTGACCAATCGATCTGGATACGGTTAGGGTCGAGCCGTGGCACGGACCAAGGAGTTCGATCCGGATGCGGCACTGCGGGCGGCCCTCGACCTGTTCTGGGAGCGGGGGTACGAGGCGACCTCGATGGCCGACCTGGTCGAGCGTCTGGGTGTCGCGCGAGCGAGCATCTACGCGACGTTCGGCAACAAGCACGATCTCTATCTCAAGGCGCTCGACCGGTACGGCGACCTGGTCGACCCCATCCTGCTGCGTGATCTGTCGCAGCCGGGTCCGGCGCTGCCGGCCGTCCGCGCCCTCGTCGAGCGATACGCGTGCGAGGCCGGCGGCGACGGCGGGCGGCGTGGCTGCTTCATCGTCAACACGGCCGTGGAGGTCGCGCCACATGATCGACAAGCGGCACGCCGCGTGGCGGCGAGCTGGGACTACCTGGAAACCGCGATGACCTCTGCGTTGATCCGGGCGCAGTCCCAGGGCGAACTCGCCCCGGGCAGGGACCCCCGGGCGCTGGCCCGGCTTCTGCTCGTGCTGATGCAGGGCATACGGGTGGTCGGCAAGGTGTCGGCCGAGCCGCGGCGACTGCGGGACGCCGCCGCCCAGGCGCTGTCCCTGCTCGACTGACGGCGGGCCGCCGAAGCGCGCCGCTGATCGCACGACGGCTCGCCCCCGGCGCGGATCTGAGCCCGGTGGCCCGGTGTCGGCGTTCCTTTCTCGACCGTGTGACGTCGCCCCTGCGCCGAATCTAGAACGAACATTCCCGAACTCTGGAGGGTGGGTGACGATGGCGACAGCGGTCCCGGACGTACCGCCGGGCGGGCTCGGTGCGGTGGCGCGCAGTCGTGGCCGGTGGCCGCGACCCGGTTCCGACGGTCCGGACGGCGGGCCGGGAAAACCGGCGGTCGGCCCTGCCTTCGCGCTGCTCGGCACCGTACAGACGACGTTGATCTTCACAGTTACCGTCATCTCCGTACCGCTGCCGGTGATCGGCCGAGAGTGGCGGCTTGACCAGTCCAGCCTGGTCCTCCTCAGCGCCGCCTACGGGTTGTCCTTCAGCGGCCTGTTGCTCTTCGGCGGTCGGCTCACCGACCGGTACGGCGGACGCCGGATGTTCACCGCCGGTCTCGTTGTCTTCGCCGCCGCCTCGATGGCGGCGACACTCGCTCCCGGAAGCGCGGCCCTCACCGCCGCACGCTTCGCCCAGGGGGTGGGCGCGGCCCTTGTCGCGCCGGCAGCCGTGGCGGTGTTGCGACGGGTGTTTCCGGATCCCGTCAGCTCTGGCCGAGCGATGGCGACCTGGGGCGGGTTGTCGGTACTCGGCGCGACGTTGGGAAGCCTCCTCTCCGGGATCGTCGCCACCTGGTTGTCGTGGCGGTGGATGGTGGCGGTTCCGCTGGCGGTCGCCACGGTGGCGGCGGTGGTGACGCCGCGGACGCTGCCCGCGGACACCACGTACGGGCGGGCCACGCTCGACCTGCCGGGAGCGTTGCTCGCCACCACGGGAATCACGCTGCTCAGCTTTGGCCTGGTGGTGACCGGCGACCACGGGTGGACCTCGGCGATGGTGCTGGTCCCGCTGGCCTCGGGCCTGGCACTGCTCGGCGGCTTCGTCGCTGTCGAACTGTCCAGCGCCGATCCGCTCCTGCCGATGTCCTTCCTGGCTGACCTCCGGCGGGCGACCGCGCTGCTCGTGATCGCCCTGTCCGCGGCCGGAACCGCACTTGTCTTCCTCCTCCTGGTCCTGTACCTCCAACAGGTCCGAAACTGGACGCCGCTGCGGACCTCCCTGGCGTTCCTCCCGTACGCGGTGGTCCTCGTCGTCGCCGGGCGGCTGTCCGGACGGCTCATCGCCCGCTGGGGAGCCCAACGCGTCACCTCCGCGGGGCTCGCGCTGGCGGCCGGTGGCCTGCTCCTGCTGGCCGGTGTGCACCCGCACACCGGGTACGGCCTCGGTCTGCTGCCTGGCCTCGCGCTCCTGCCGGCCGGTGTCGCGTTGTCCTTCTCCGCCGGGTCCGTGCTCGCGCTGTCCGACGTGCGACCACGGCAAGCGGGGCTCGCCGGAGGCGTGCTGAACACGGCGATGGAAGTGGGACCAACGGCAGGCCTCGCCCTGCTGACCGCGCTCGCCACGGCGCGCTCCACGCACCTCGAGACCGGCGGTGCCGGCCTACCCGACGCCACCACCGGTGGGTACGCCTGGGCGTTCGCCGCCGCCGGGTGCGCGTTCGCCGCGCTGGCCGCTGTCACCGCACTGACCGGGCGCACCCACCCCCGCCGGTCCGGCTGACGGGGCACGGCAACCTCGGCCGACGACGCTGCCCGGAAGCGAACCCACCACCACAACCAGTCCGACACCCAGAAGGAGTCACCACCGTGACCGCACGATTCACCAGCAAGGTAGCCCTCGTCACCGGCGGCGGCTCCGGAATCGGCCAAGCCGTCGCACGGGCGTTCGCTCGCGAGGGGGCCGCCGTCGTCGTGGCGGGTCGCACCCCCGGCTCGCTCGACGCCACCGTCACGCTCATCGAGGACGAGGGCGGCCGGGCTTCGGCCGTCACCGCCGACGTCACCCACTCGGCCGACCTGGCCCGGATGGTGGACGAGACCACCAGCCGGTACGGCGGGCTCGACATCGCGGTCAACAGCGCCGGCATCCTGGCCGCGGTCGGCCCGCTCGGCGATGTCGACGAGGAGCAGTGGCACCACCTCGTCGCGGTGAACGTCACCGGCACCCTGCTGTCCATGAAGCACGAAATCGCCCACATGCGGGCCCACGGTGGCGGCGTCATCGTCAACATCGCCTCGAACCTCGGTGCTCACGCGCGGCTCGAAGGGCTCGGCGCGTACGTGGCGACGAAGGCCGCGGTGAGCGCACTGACCCGCAACGCCGCCCTGGACCACATCCGAGAGGGGATTCGGATCAACAGCGTCAGCCCCGGCCCCATGGACACCGCGATGTCCCTCCGGCCCGGGGAGAACCCCGCCGACCGCGCCGAACGGATGGCCGCACAACTGCCGATCGGCCGCGTCGGCACCCTCGACGAGATCGCCGCGGCGGTGCTGTACCTGGCCTCACCCGACGCCGGCTTCGCCGTCGGCACCGACCTGGTGTTCGACGGGGGCGCCGCCGCCTAGGTCCACCCAACACCGCCCGCGCCGGCCGATCCAGGGGCGCGCGCGGGCGGTGCGCTCGGCCGACCCCCCCCACCTGACGCTCGACCCGGTGCCAAGAGGCTGACGACACATGTCATTCGATATCGTGGCGCCACCACCGACATCCCGGAGCGGGGGCGGGCAGTGCCGAGGACGGCTTTCGACGAGCACGAGCGGTCGCGCTGGGCCGGTCGCGCGATGGCGTTCGACAGCAGCTTCGCCGCCCTCTGTGCCCATCCCGCGCCAGCGTTGCTGGACGCCGCCCACGTCGCCGCGGGCATGCGGGTGCTGGACGCGGGCACCGGCTCCGGGACCGTGGCCGGGTTGGCGAACGCTCGTGGCGCGACAGTCGTCGCCGTCGACGCCGAGGCCAGCATGGTCGAGTTGGCGCGCAGCCGGGTGCCAGCCGCCGAAGAGGTCCGCCTCGCGGCACTGCCGCACCTTCCGTTCGCCTCGCGGTCGTTCGACGCGGCCGTGGCGAACTTCGTGATCAACCACGTCGGCGATCCGCTGGCCGCGATCACTGAGCTGCGCCGGGTCGTCCGGCCGGCCTGCCGCATCGCGGTGACGATCTGGCCCGACCCGCCGCCCGAGGCGCAGCGGCTGTGGGGCGCGGTCTTCGACGCCGCCGGGGTCGACCGTCGCGCAGCGGTGCCGACAGTGGACGCGGAGCGGGACTTTCCGCGTACCCCCGAGGGTTTCGCGGGTTTGCTCGACGCCGCCGGCCTCACCGACGTGCGCTGCGACACGATCACCTGGGTGCATCGCACCGACCCCGAGGCCTGGTGGAGCGGCCCGGCCAACGGCATCAGCAAGGCGGGCCTGGTGCTGGCCGCCCAGCCGCCGGACGTGCTCACCCGGATTCGTACCGGCTACGACGAGCTGACCGCCGCCTACCGGGACAGCGACGGCCTGCTCGCACTGCCGACCGCGGCGCTGCTGGCCTCGGCGTTCGTGCCGTAGGTGGCTTGGTACCCCTTCGGCGGGTACGCAGGCGTGGCGCGAGAACCTTCCGTGGTCAGCGAGGGTTGTCCGCAGCGCCTTGTCGTCGATTGCCGCTGCTGAAAGCCCGCAACGCCTGCTGGATCAGCTCCCCCGCAGTGTCGCCGTACACGGCCTCGGCCGCCAGGCCCTGAAACGCCTTGGCGTAGAGGTCGATTTCCCTGGGCTGAGTGACGGCCAGCTCGGCGGTGACGGCCTCGACGTGCACGAGGCGGTCGTCGAACATGATGAACTGGTTGCTGGGCACCCGGTACTGGTGCGTGGCGGGCAGGATGCCGAGGCGCACCCGAGGTAGGGACAGCACTGTCAGCAGCCGATCAAGCTGCCCGATCATCACGTTGGTGTCACCCACCATCGTCCGTAGGGCCTGCTCGGCCAGGACGAAGTGGAAGCGATGGATGCCGTGGTACAGGATACGCACGTCTCGTGACCGGGGGATGTCCGTCTGGGCCAACGCCTCGGCGTCGACAACGAGCTGATCTTCCGGGTGATCCGGCTTGCTCCTCGGCCGAGATACGACGGCTGGATCTGGTTGCACGGCTACTCGCTCAAGCCCACCGGCGAGGCCATCGAGAAACGGGAGATCTTCGTGCAGCGGGCAGGGCTGCGGCCTGCTGCACGACGACCAGCGAGAGGATAATCAGTGTTTGCCCATGTGGCGCTGCCAGGTCTGCTCGCCATCGCCTTCGTCGGATGGCTGGCTGGGATGCTCACGTTCAAACGGTCGCTGATGTGGTGCCGGGATTGCGGGCAGCACCTGACCTGCCCCGATGCCACCTCCCACCGGATGCCCACCAGCACGTCAGCAGGCGGCCCGCAGCCGCTGACGAAGCGTCAAGCGGAGGCGGGCAGGCCGTTCGGTTGGCGGATCAACGGCGGGCGGGGCACCGCGCGTACCGTGCTGGGCGAGGTCCCGGCGAGCGTCCGGTTCGCCGCTGACCTGGCCGGCACCGGCCGCAGCGATGTCGGGAGGCGGGTGTTGTCCCGGGGCGGGTGATCGCCGGCACCGATCGCGGACCGGGGCGTCGCCGTGGTCTCCGTCGGCGCGACGTCGTCGGCCAAGGCGACGGCCCGCAGCCGACGAGCGTCGGTCAACCGGTTGGTCCCAGGGCCCGACACGGCCGGACGGGTGGCCATCGTCGGGGTGGGGTTGCGTCGCCGGGGCGCTGTCGGGCCGGTGGCAGCACTCGGCTCCGCCGGGGGCAGTGCCGCGAAGACGGCGTCGAGGCGGCCGACCCGGGCGCCAACGGTGTCGAGGCGCACGATCTCGGCGCTCCTCGCCGTCGAGCCGTTGACCGCTCCAGCGCGAACGGCTCCAGCGCGGTCGATGGCGGCGCGGCGCTCGGGCAGGTTGGCGTCCCGGTGCACGGGGCGGGGCGCGCCGGCGGCCCGGCGGGCGAAGACGGCCCGCAGCGCGCGGGGCAGCCGCTCGGCGGCGACCTGGCGCAGCGCGGGCGCGGCGAACGCGTACCCGTCGGCGTGGTGGGGAACCAGCAGCCCGGCGGCGGCCAGCCGGCGCAGTGCCGGTGCGGACCGGCCGGGCGCCCAGCCGAGCGCCCGGTCGACCGCCGCACCGGAGATCACGCCGCCGAGGACGCCGGCGGCCATCAGGACCGCCCGCCGCTCACCGTCGAGGTGGTCCAACTCGGCGCCGACGGCGCGGCGTATCGCCTCGGGCAGCGGGAGCGCCACCGGGTCGGCCCCCTCCATGATCGACTCGACGTACGCCGCCGCGTGCCCCGGCCGGCCGCCGACCAGCGGCAGCAAGCGGTCCACCAGGGCCACCGGCTGGCCGGCCCGGGTCAGCAGAAGGCGCAGCAGCCGCCCGGACTGCACGGTGGCCAGCGGCCGGATCGTCACCCGGCGGGCCGGGCCGGGCCGGGTGTCGGCCCACTGTGGTTGGTGCAGGGTGACCACGGCCAGTGGCAGCCCACGTGCCGTCGCCGCGCTGAACAGCCCGTGCAGGAATCTGCTCACCGCGGGCGCCGCGCGGTCCACGTCGTCCACGGCGACGATCAGCGGCCCCCGGTCGGCCAGGCGCAGCAGGACGTCCTGGCAGGCCGCCGCGCCGGCCAACGCCGCCGACGAGTCGTCCGGGGCGGTCAGCATCCGGTGCAGAGCCGGGACCGCCGCGGCGACGCGAGCCGGGGGGAAGAGCGCGGTCAGGGTGGCGACGAGCCGGTCGTGGACCGCCGCCGGGCCGTCGCCGCGACGCACGCCGGCGAGACCGCGAAGCAACTCCGCGACCGGTGCCAGGACCTGATCGGGGTACGGCTGGCAGGTCGCCACACACCACCGCACCGGCGCCCCGTCGACAGTGGTCAGCCCACGGGTCAACTCGTGCAGCAGCCGACTGCGGCCACTGCCGGTGGGCCCGACCAGCGAGACCCAGCGTGGGCTCCGCTCCCGGACCGCCAGTGTCAACTGGTCGCGGATGGTGGCCAACTCGCGGCGGCGGCCGATCAACGGGCCGTCGTGTCGGTCCGCGCCGGGACGCACCGGACCGACGGCGTGCCAGACCGGCACCGGCGGCACCCGGCCGGCGACCGGCACCGGCGCCAACTGACGCTGGGCGATCAGCCCGGCGGTGGCTCGTGCGGTGGCCGCGCACAGCGCGACGGCGCCCGGCGGCGCGTACTCCTGGAGGCGGGCCGCGGTGGTGATCACCGCGCCGCTGGCCACGCCGTGCCCGCCGTTGACCGCGCCGCCCAGGTCGACCACCACCTCGCCGGTGGCGACACCGACGCGAACCCGGAGTCGGATGTTCCCCACCATCGGCCGGCGGTCCAGCGCGGCCTGGATCTCCAGTCCGGCGCGCACCGCCCGGTACGCCTCGAAGCCGTCGGAGTGCCGGGCACCGAACAACGCCATGACCGCGTCGCCGACGTACTTCTCGACCACTCCCTGCCAGCGGTGCAGGACGCCCGCGACGGTGTCGAAGTAGACCCGCTGCAACGCGCGGACGTCCTCCGGGTCGAGTCGGTCGACCAACGCCGTGGAGCCGACGATGTCGGCGAAGAGCACGGTGACCGTGCGTCTCTCCTCCGCTACCGGCCAGCGCGATGTCACGCCGCGCCGCGCGTCGCCGACGATGATCCTGGTGGTGGTGGTCATGGTCGCGCACCAACCCTTCTGCCTGCTGATGCCTGGTGACCTCCGGAGATTGACATCCCTGGGCCGACGGGGGATCTGCAGAACGACGTATGTCGGCCACCCGCAACCTTTAGTCGCAAAGTCGACGCGAGGAGTACCACATGCGGCAGATGGCCGTAGAACGGTTCGGGGACCTGTGATTAGGCTGCGTGCCATGGCCAGCGATGTGGACACCGCACCGCTCGTGGGCCGGACCGAGCTGGTGCAGACGGTTCGGTCCGCGTTGCTCGGTGACGCCGCGCACGGGCAGACCGCCGCCGTCTTCCTGACCGGCGAGAGCGGTGTGGGCAAGACCCGGCTGTTGGGTGAGATCGGGGTGCGGCTGCGTGAGCAGGGCGCCGTGGTGCTCACCGGCAGCTGCCTGGACATCGGCGACGCGTCCCCGCTGCACCCGCTGTTGCAGGCGCTGCGCCGCTTCGACGCCGACGTGGCCAGCACGCACGCCCGCACCTCCTCGGCGGTGCGTGGGCTGCTACAGATGTTCGCCGACGAGACCGCCGGCCCGGACGGCGCGGGCGCGCTGCTGGAGCGGGTCAGCCGCGGGCTGCACCTGATCGCCGAGGGCCGGCCACTGGTGTTGATCCTCGACGACCTGCAGTGGGTCGACCGCAGCACCCGGCAGTTGCTGCTCTACCTGTTGGCCGGGCTCGGTGACCTCCAGCTCTCCGTGTTGGCGGCGGTGCGGGCCGAGTCGTTGCAGGGCGCGCACCCGCTGCGCCGCGTGCTCACCGAGCTGCGGCGGCTGCGCACGGTGCGGGTGCTCGACCTGGCACCACTGGACCGGGCCGACACCGAGAAGCTCGCCGCCGCGGTGGTGGGCCGCACGCTGCCCGCCGACGCGGCCGAGCAGGTGTGGCAGCGCAGCGGCGGCAACCCGTTCGTGATCGAGGAGTTGGCCCGCGACCTGCGCGACGGCCGCGACGGTCTGTCCGAGACGCTGCGGGAGATCTTCCTCGACCGGGTCGACGCGCTGCCCCAGCACGCGCACGCGGTGGTGCACGCGGTGGCCGCCGGCGTCGAACCGGTGCAGCACTGGCTGTTGGCGCGGGTGCTGCGGATGCCCGAGGACGAGCTGATCGACGCGGCCCGCGCCGCTGTCGCGCACCGGCTGCTCGTCGGTGCCGACGACGGCTACCGGCTGCGGCACCGGCTGGTCGCCGAGGTGCTCGCGCACGAGCTGCTGCCGGCCGAGCGGTCCGGGCTGCACCGCCGCTACGCCGAGGCGCTGACCGCCGTGCCGGGCGAGCTGCACCAGGCCCGGCTGGCGCACCACTGGCGGTTGGCCGGTGAGCCGGCGCGCGCGTTGCCGGCGGCGGTGGCGGCCGCGCAGGAGGCCGAACGGCTGCACGGTTACGCCGAGGCGCACCGGCACTGGTCGGCGGCGTTGCAACTGGCCGGTGACCCGGGCCCGCTGACGGTGGACCGTGTCGAACTGCTGGAGAACGCCGCCGAGGCGGCCCACCACAGTGGTGAGCACGCCCGCGCGCTGGCCCTGCTGGAAGAGGTGGCCGAGCTGCGCGGCGGCGAGCCGAGCTGCGCGCTGCACATCCGGCGGGCCCGCTACCTGGCCGCCGCCGGTCGCTCGGCGCTGGCCGAGGAGGAATACCAGCGGGCGTTGACGGCGTCCGACTGCTCCCCCCGGGAGCGGGCCAACGCCGCCGCCCGCCTGGCCGAGCTGCTGCTGCATCTGGGTCGCTACGCCGACGCCGGCCGGCGGGCCCGGGAGGCGCTGGCGTTGGCCGCCGACGTGGAGGGCTCCGCCACCGAGGTGGTGCTGGCCAGCTCCGCGCTGGGCTTCAGCGACGCCTACCTGGAGGACCCGGACGCCGGCCTCGCGGTGATGCGCGACGCCCTCGACACCGCCGAGCGCGCCGGCCAGCCCGAGGACGTCGCCTGCGCGTACCTGCACCTGGCGGAGCTGCTGACCGGGCCGCTCAACATCCTCGAGGAGGGTGTGGTGGTGGCCCGGCGCGGTGCCGAGCGGGTCGCCGAGCTGGGGCTGGGCCGCACCTGGGAGACCCGGCTGCTGGCCGTCGCCATCAACGGGCTGTTCCGGGTGGGGCAGTGGGCCGAGGCGGAGAAGGTGGTCGCCACCGCCCTGCGGCACCGACCGTCCGGTGCGGACGCCGTCGAGCTGCTGTTGGCCCGGTGCCGGCTCTCGGTGGGCTACGGCGACATCGACGCCGCCAGCCGCGACCTCGACGCGGTGGCGACCCTGCTCGCCGGCGGCGGCGCGCGGCACGTCATTCCGCTGCTCACGCTGCGCGCCGGGTTGGCCATGTGGGAGGGCCGGCACGAGGTGGCGCGGTTGGCGGTGCAACGGGGCCTCACCGAGAGCCGTTCCGACGACGTGACGATCCTGTCGGCGCTGATCTGGCACGGCCTGCGCGCCGAGGCGGAGGCGCACGCCAGCCGCACCGTGGCCGTGGACCCCACTGTGGTGCGCCGGCTGCGCGACGTGGCGGATCGGGTGGCTCGCAAGAGCGTGGGCGCGGCTCGCCCGGTGCGGTCGGTGGTGGAGGGGTTCCTGGCCCTCTGCGCCGCGGAGGTGAGCCGCCTGGACAGCAGCGATCCGGAGTTGTGGGCCGCGTCGGTCGCCGAGTGGGACCGACGCCACCACCCCTACCCGGCGGCGTACTCGCGGCTGCGGCAGGCCGAGGCGCTGCTGGCCCGCCGCAGCCGGTTGGCCACCGCCGGCAAGCTGCTGCGGGAGGCGTACCGGGTGGCGCAGGGGTTGGGCGCGGCGCCGTTGACCTCGGAGATCCGCGAGCTGGCCGGGCGGGCGCGGGTGTCGCTGGAGGAGCGCGAGGCCATCACCGCCACGCGGGGCGTACCGTCCGAGGCGTCCGACGACGAGTTGGCGGCGCTCACCGCCCGGGAGCGGGAGGTGCTCGCGCTCGTCGCGGAGGGGCTGACCAACAAGGAGATCGGGCAGCGGCTGTTCATCAGCGAGCGGACCATCGGGGTGCACGTGTCGCATATCTTCGACAAGCTCCAGGTCCGCACCCGCGTACAGGCCAGCGCGATCCAGTTGCGCAACCTCCGAAGCTGACTCGACGTAGCGTCCACCGGCGCGTGTGCGTGCCGGGATACGTCGTTCTACTGATCCGGCGGGTGGGTGTCGGCTGAAAGGCTGGGCCGCGTCGACGACGGCACGGGGGATGCCGCCGACCACAATGGAGGAGAAATGACCGAACCGGTCTGGGGGCCCGTGCACCGGGACATCGTCGACCTGCTCGCCGACCATCCCGCGGACGTGCCGGCCGTGGTCGATCACCTCACCAAGTTGCAGGACATGCTGGTGCGGCTGCCTCCGTTGGAGGCCAGTTGCCCCCTCGCCGACTTCAACAGGCTCTACCTGACGATCACCAGCAGCGTGTTGGACGGGTTGTACGACGACCGCTTCGTCGACCCGGCCTTCCTCTCCCGTCTCGACGTGGAGTTCGCCGCGCGCTACTTCGACGCGATGCGGCTGTGGACCGACTCGAGTCCGGGCACTCCGAAGGCGTGGTCGTGCCTGTTCGAGCGGATGCGGGGGCCGGACGCCCGGCCACTGCCGTCGGCGGCGGCCGGCGTCAACGCGCACATCAACTTCGACCTGCCCTTCGCGCTGGTGACGACGTTCGACCACCTGGAGTCGGAGCCGGTCGACGGCAGTGACCAGCACCACGACTACCTGGAGATCAACAAGATCTTCGCGGACAAGATCCCCGGCCTGCGCCGCGGCTATCTGGAGCGGTGGCAGCTGCTGATCGACATGCTCAACGGCGACATCGACGACTGGTACCAGGGGGAACTGGTCGAGTACACCCGCGATGTCGCCTGGCGCAACGCACAGAAGATCTGGCGGTGCCGGCACGATCCGGACGCCCGAGAGTGTGAGCGCACGCGGTTGGACGACAACGCCGCGGCGCTCGGCCGGCTGCTGCTCTCGCCCCTCGGGGCGTTCTTGCAGTAGCCGGGACGGGGGGTCCCCGCGCTCCGCCCCGTGGGGGGTGGCGGAGCGCGGGGACGCGTCCCACCACGTTCGCCCACCCGTGGGGCCGGTTGACATCCGGTCGGCCCGCGGGGACAGCCGGTCGGCCCCGGGGGGTGTCGACCGTCTGCCACCGTCGGCCGGCCCGGGGGGTGCCGGCCGGCGGTGGGGGAGGGCGGTGGGCTGGGCTGGTCGGCGCCGGATATTCGGGGGTGTCGGCGGGCTCGTACCGGGTACGCCCGCGCCATGACCGTCCTGGCCCGGCGCCGCCCCGCCGCCCGTCCCCGGCCCGCGCGGCCCGGCCCGCCGCGGCCGGGTGGCCCGGTGCCGCGACCCACCGCCCGACCCGGTGCGCGATGACCGGTGCCGCCACGCGGTTCGCGTTCCGCTTCGATCCGCTGTTCCGCCCGGTGTTGGCGCTGCTGGGGGTCCGCCCGGCGACCGCCTGGGTCGCCGTCACCGACCGGGACCTGACGATCCGGTACGGCCCGTGGCGGCTGCGGACCGACCGGGACAACGTGACAGCCGTCGAGCTGAGCGGCCCGTACCGCTGGTGGCGGGTGATCGGGCCGCACCTGTCGCTCGCCGACGGGGGTGCGAGCTTCGGCAGCAGCACGGCCGGCGGGATCTGCCTGCGCTTCGGCAGCCCGGTGCCGGCGGTGCTGCCGGGCGGGCGGCCACGACACCCGGCGGCCACCGTGACCATCGCCGATCCGCCCGCGCTGGCCCGTCTGCTCGCCGTTTCGGACCTGCCCTGAGCTGGCCGGCCACGTGCCCGGTTCCGCCGGTCCGGCCCCGATCTTCCGCCTACCGTCGGAGCAGGACCTGTGAGGGTGGGACGGGCGATGGGTGACGAGCACCGGGCGAAACCACGACGCTGGAGCGGACGCCGCCACGCGCCGACCGGGCCGGACCCGGCGCTGCGGGCGGCCCGTGACCCGGCCCGCCCGCACCGGGGCGGGCGCCCGGGTGTCGTGGTGCCCGAACGGGTGGCGACCGCGGCGCGGACCGCGCCGCCGGCCAGCCCACTGCGCCGGTGGCTCTTCCAACACCAGGTGCAGCCGCCCGGCCCCGAGTCGGGCGAGGGGCAGAACCGCCGGCACGCCTGGTGGCAGGTGATGTGCCTGACCGGCGTCGACTACTTCTCCACGCTGTCGTACCTGCCGGGCATCGCGGCGGTGGCGGCCGGTGCGCTCTCCCCGCTGGCGACCCTGTTGATCGTCGCGCTCACCCTGTTCGGGATGTTGCCGATGTACCGGCGGGTGGCCCAGGAGAGCCCGCACGGGCAGGGGTCGGTGGCGATGCTGGAGCGCCTGCTGCCGTTCTGGCGGGGCAAGGTCTTCGTACTCGTGCTGCTCGGCTTCGTGGCCACCTCCTGGATCATCACGATCACCCTGTCCTCGGCGGACGCCACGGTGCACCTGCTGGAGAACCCGTACCTGCCCGACGCGCTGCACGGCTCCGCCGTCCCGGTCGTGGTCACCGTGGTGCTGCTGCTCATCCTCGGCGGGGTGTTCCTGCTCGGCTTCCGTGAGGCGGTCGTGGTGGCCATCCCGCTCGTCGCCGTCTTCCTGGCGCTCAACGCGGTGATCGTCGTGGTGGCGGCGGCCCGGCTCGTGCGGAACCCGGGCATCGTGTCGGACTGGACGGCCGCGCTGACGACGACCGGCGGCGGGCCGGGCGGCGTGCTGCTCACCGCCGTGCTGGCGTTTCCGCTGCTGGTGCTGGGGCTGTCCGGCTTCGAGACCGGGGTGAGCATGATGCCGCTGGTCCGGGCCGACGGGGCGGACGGGCCGGCCCGGCTCGCCGCCCGGATCCGCAACACGCGCCGGCTGCTCGCCACCGCCGCGCTGATCATGTCGGTGTACCTCGTCTCGACGACCTTCGTCACCACGGCGCTCATCCCGAAGGAGGAGTTCCGGCCCGGAGGCCCCGCGAACGGGCGGGCTCTGGCGTTCCTGGCGCACGCCCAACTGGGCGAGGTGTTCGGCACCGTCTACGACGTCAGCAGCGTGCTCATCCTCTGGTTCGCCGGCGCCTCGGCGATGGCCGGGCTGATCAACATCGTCCCGCGCTACCTGCCCTCGTACGGGATGGCACCGGAGTGGGCGCGGGCGGTGCGTCCGGTGGTGATCGTCTACACCGTCGTCAGCGTCGCCATCACCGTCGCCTTCCGGGCCGACGTCAACGCCCAGGCCGGGGCGTACGCGACAGGCATCCTGGCGATGATGGTCTCCGGCGCGGTGGCGGTCACCATCTCCGCGGCCCGCCACCGCCAGCGCGCCGCCGCCGTCGGCTTCACGGTGCTGACCCTGGTGCTGCTGTACGCGTTGCTGGAGAACGTCATCGAGCAGCCGGACGGGATCACCATCTCCGCGTTGTTCATCCTCGGCATCATCGTTGTCTCGTTGGTTTCCCGGGTCACCCGGACCACCGAGCTGCGCGCCGAGCGGATCGAGTTCGACGAGCCGGCGCGTCGGTTCATCACCGAGTCGCTGGCCCACGACGGGCAACTGCACCTGATCGCGAACAAGAGGCAGAGCGGGTCGGTGAAGGAGTACACGGTCAAGGAGCGGGCGCAGCGGGGGATGAATCCGGTGCCCGGGGCGGCGGACGTGCTGTTCCTGGAGATCGACGTGGTCGACCCGTCGGAGTTCAGTCAGGTGCTGCGGGTGCACGGGATCGAGGTGGGCGGCTTCCGGGTGTTGCGGGCCAGCAGCCCGGCCGCGCCGAACGCGATCGCCGCGATCCTGTTGGCCCTGCGCGACGCCACCGGGGTTCGGCCGCACGCGCACTTCGAGTGGTCGGAGGGGAGCCCGATCGCGCACCTGGCGCGCTATCTCATCCTCGGTCGGGGAGACACCCCGCCGGTGGTACGCGAGATCATCCGGCGGACCGAGCGGGACCCGCTGCGTCGTCCCGGAATCCACGTCGGCGGCTGACCCGGTGACCGTTTGGCGGAGTGGAAAGATGAATGGGGGCACTATTCACGTTCACGCCTTCTTGTCCGTATTGCGGACCTATCGTGACGTTTGGCGGCCGACGCTACGTCAGGCCCCCCGCGCCCGGATCGGGGTGCGGTCACGTCTTGCAGGCAGGAAGGCAGGCACCTTTGATGTCCACGTACCGAGGAGGAGACCGCGAGATCCGACCCGGACGGCGGTCCCGATGGGTCTTGGCCAGCGGCTTGCTGGCGGGGAGCCTGGTCGTGGGAGCGGCCGGCGTGGCCGGTGTGGCCGCCGCGGCCGACCGCGACCTCTCCCTCCCGGGTCTGGGCCGGCTGGGCACGGCGTCCGCGAGTGACGACGACCGCCGTGCCGGCGATCACGAGGAGCGCGACCGGGACGACGCCGAGCGGGGCCGCGCGGCCAGCCCGGGCACCGGCAAGCGGGGTGTGGTGTCGGTGCCCTGCGACGCCGCGAAGCTGGTGGCGGCGTTGGTGACGGCCAACGCCCAGGGCGGCGCGGAGCTGCGGCTCGCCCCCAAGTGCCGCTATCTGCTCACCGAGGCGTTCCACGAGACCGACCAGTACGACGGGGGGATCCGCGACGCCCGGGAGGCGGCCGACGCCGCGGAGACCCCGGGTGACGCCGACGCGCCGCCGCACAACCCGGCCGACGACACCGCCGGCCTGCCGGTGGTCTACCAGCCCATCACGATCGACGGCGCGGGCGCCACCATCGCCCGCGACGCCCAGGCCGCGCCGTTCCGCTTCTTCACCGTCCGCGACGGTGGCGAGTTGACAGTGCGCGACGTGGAACTGCACAACGGCCGCTCGAACATCGAGGGCGGCAGCGTGCACGTGGTGCACGGGGCGACCGCCGTGGTGGAGCGGGTCACCGTCTCGCAGAGCACCTCGCTGTCGCCCGAGGGCGGTGGCGGTGGGATCTTCAACGACGGCAACATGGTGGTCACCGACTCCACATTCGTCGGCAACAGCGCCTCCGGCGCCGCGGGCAAGGGCGGGGGCCTGCTCAACGGCGGTGTGCTGACGCTGAAGCGTTCCGAGTTCCACGGCAACAGCGCCAACGGCTACGGCGGCGGGCTCGGCAACTACCGTGGCGCGGCCGACGTGGAGAGCGTCTCGTTCACCCAGAACAGCGCGGGCCAGGGTGGCGGGCTGGCCAGCTTCTCGGCGCGTACGAAGGTCTCGGACACCGAGTTGCTGAACAACACCGCGCAGGTCGGCGGCGGTGCCGCGAACTCCGACGCGGTGCTGGTGATGCGCACGATGACCATCCGGGGCAACACGTCCACCGTCAACGGGGGCGGCATCTCGACGGTGAAGGGTCTGACGCCCGTCGACGACAGCGTCATCGACGGCAACACCACCCACGGCGTCGGCGGCGGCATCTACGCCGAGAAGGCGAACCTGCTGGTCCGTGGCAGCGACGTGACCCGCAACGAGGCGGTCGGCGCCACGTCCAGCGGCGGTGGCATCTACGCGTCCGCGGGCTCGGTGGCGATCTACACCAGCAAGGTCACCCACAACGCGTCGACGCTGAAGCCGGGTGGCATCTTCGCCTCGCACGCCCAGGTCAAGATCGACGATGAGAGCGTGGTCGTCGAGAACGAGCCGACCAACTGCGAGGGCGGCGCGGTACCTGTCGCGCGCTGCTTCCGCTGAGCGGACCCGCGCCCATCCCGAGCGCCCAGCCGGCCGCCCGGACGATCATCGCGATCGTCCGGGCGGCCGGCCCTGTCCCGCCCGACCGTCGCGACAGTGCTGATCGTGACGACCGCAGGGGGCGGCCGGTCCGTGTCGCGATCGTGGCGACCGCCCGGTGCGGCCGGTCCCGGTGGCGGTCGTGCTGGTCGTGGCGACCGGCCCGGCGGTCGACGTGCCGGCGGTGTCAGGACATGGCGCGCAGCCGTGCGGAGAGCGTGCCGGCGAAGAAGTCGAGGAAGCCGTCCGGGTCGGGGCCGGCGTTCTGGAGGACGATGTGGTCGAAGCCGGCCTCGACGTACGACCGGACCTTGGCCACGTGCGGCTCGGGGTCGGGGCCGACGGCGAAGAGCTGCCGGACGTGCTTCTCCTCCACGTGTGCGCTGGCCGCGTCGAAGTTGACCGGGTTCGGCAGTTCGCTCATCACCTTCCAGCCGGTGACCATCCACCGGCTGGTCCGCATCACCGCCTGCACCGCCTGCTGCTCGTCGGTGGCCCACGCCAGCGGAACCTCGGCGTAGCGCGGGCCGGCGCCGCGGGCCCGTCGGTAGTGCTCGACGATCGAGGCGTCCGGCTCGGTGGCGAACAACCCGTCGCCCAACTCGGCGGCGAGGTGGGCCGACGCCTCCCCGCTGGCCGCCACCGCGATCACCGGCGGGGTGTCCGGCAGGTCGAAGACCCGGGCGTCCTCCAGGTGCAGGTGCCGGCCCTCGTAGGACTGGTAGCCGCCCTGCCAGAGCAGTCGGATGATCTCCAGGGCCTCGCGCAGGCGTTCGTGCCGACCTCGGACGCTGGGGAAGCCCTGCCCGACCACGTGCTCGTTGAGCCGTTCGCCGGCGCCCACGCCCAGGGTGAACCGGCCGTCGGAGACCAACGCCATGGTCGCCGCGGCCTGCGCGATGATCGCCGGGTGGTAGCGGACGGTCGGGCAGGTGACGCCGGTGGCCAGGCGCAGGGTGCTGGTCTTTGCGGCGATGGCGCCGAGCACGCTCCAGGTGAACGACGAGTGGCCCTGCGCCTCCAGCCAGGGGTGGAAGTGGTCGCTCATCTCGACGAAGTCGAAACCCGCCCGCTCGGCCAGGACGGCCTGCCGGATGATCTCCTGTGGGCCGTACCCCTCCGTGGCCAGTTTGTACCCGATCCGCATGCCACGCTCCCGATTCCGTCCGCCGAGTGACGCCGGGTCGGTTCCCGACCTCGGCGCCGACAAACACCGCCGACGACCGCAAACCAGCCTCCTAGGATGCCGTACGGGGTGTGCGGTGACCGCGAGCCGACAGCGAACGGCCCGCGCCCCACGGTGGGGGAGCGGGCCGGCGGCGTCAGGTCCTACTTGGACGGCTCGGGCAGCTTGCAGTCGACCTTGGGGTTGGCACCGATGTAGTTCAAGGGACCGGCCACGATGGTGACCAGGATGGTGCCGGCCTCGGCGCAGTTGGTGTCGTCGCCGCTGTAGTAGCCACGCTGGCCGGCGGCGATCGCGCCGATCACCAGCCAGATCACGACGATGACTCCGAGTATCGAGCTGCCGCGCATCGCTGCCTCCTGAGGATATGTGGTGGAGCTGAGGTGCAGCCGTTGTACCCAATCGGGTCGTTCGGCTAACGGATACCGGCTCCGGACCACTGGATCCTCCGTCCGGCCGATTCGGTCCGCCGTTGCGTACCGCCCGGGATCGGCCACCCGCACCGGGTAACGCGTGTCGGCTATCGGATCGGCGACCGACCCGGCCGGCACACGCTTCGGCGGACGTAGAACTGCCTCACGGCCCCGCCGAGGAGGACTCATGGACGCCCCGACACCGCCCCTGTACATCGACAGTCCCGAGGACGTCGCGGTCGCGGCGCGCGCGCTGGCTGGCGGCGCGGTCGTCGCGGCGGCGTTCGCCAACTTCTACGTCCTCGTCACCCGCCCCGACGCGGCCACCGTACGCCAGCTCAACCTGGCCAAGGGTCGTCCCGCGCAGCAGGTCGGCAGCATCACCACCGCGGTCGGCCGGATCCCGGGCATGTTCGACTGGACGCGGATCTCACCGCGGCTGCCGGTCGGCCGCGTGCGGGCACTGATGGACGCCCTCTACGGCGCCGGCCCGTTCGGCTTCCGGGGGCCGGCGGCGGAGCGGCTCCCCGAGCACCTCACCCAGGTCGACCAGGGGATGCGGACCACCCAGGTGATCGCACCCGGCCTGACCTGCCCGTCCAACGCCTTCTTCGAGCGGGCGCTCGCCGAGACCGGCTCGGACCACCTCTACATCACCTCGGCGAACCGGTCCCGGCACCTCACCGGGGCGGCCGAGGAACCGGCGCACTGGAAGATCGGTGCCCTCGCCGCCGACTTCGCCCACCTCGACGACCTGGTGGTGCTCGCCCACCGGGACGAGGCGGCGGCCCGCGCCGCGTACCCGGGTTACCTCACCACCTCGGTCACCCTGCTCTCGTTCCACGCCCCGGAGGGCGAGTTGGAGGAGCCTCCGGTGCTCACCGTGGACCGGCACGGGTCGCTGCACCTGGACGACGTCCGCCGCGCCGCCGCGCCACTCGGCCTCCAGGTGCGTCTGGGCGGCACCGCCGTGCAGCGATTGCGGGCCCGGGCGTACGCCGGGGCGCTGGTGTGAGCGACCGTCGCATCGGCCTGGTGGTGCCCAGTTCGAACACCACAATGGAGACCGAGATCCCGGCGATGCTGCGCCGCCGCGAGAGCGTCGACGCGACGGTCCGCTTCACCACGCACGCCAGCCGGGTACGACTGCGTCAGGTGACCCCCGACGAGTTGGCCCGGATGAACCGCTCCGCCCTGCGCTGCGCCGCCGAGCTTGCCGACGCCCGCTGCGACGTGCTCGCGTACGCCTGCCTGGTGGCGGTGATGTGCGAGGGCGCGGGCGCGCACGAGCGGGCCGAGCGGCGGCTGGGCCGGGCCTCCGCTCGCGCCGGGCACACCATGCCGGTGGTGACGAGTGCGGGCGCGCTGGTCGCCGGGCTGCGGGCGCTGGACGCCCGCCGGGTGGCCCTGATCGCGCCCTACCTGCCGCCGTTGACCGCGACAGTCGCCGCCTACCTCGCCGCGCACGGCGTGCGGGTGACCGAGGCGGTGAGCCTGAGCGAGCCGGACAACGTGGCGGTGGGGCGCATCCCCACGTCCCGCCTGACCGAGCTGGCGCAGCGACTGGACGTGACCGGCGTGGACGCGGTGGTCCTCTCCGCCTGCGTGCAGCTGCCGTCGTTGGCGGCGGTGCCGTGGGTGGAGGCCCGCCTCGGCCGCCCGGTGCTCACCGCGGCCACCGCCACAGTGCACCAGCTGCTCACCACGCTGGACGTCGATCCGTACGTGCCGGACGCCGGACGGCTGCTCGCCGGGTCGACCGCACCCTGAGCGGGCCGGTCGGCTCAGTGCGGTGGGGACGGGGCCTCCGCTGGTTTGCCGTAGCTGCGCCGGAAGTCCGCGTAGGCGACCCCGACCAGCACCAGGAGGGCGCCGATCGAGGCGAACACCGGCGGCAGGAACAGCACGGCGGGCGCGATGGTCAGCAGTGTCAGCACACCGCCGGGACGCGACGCCGACACCCTGCTGAACACCTCGTACTCGAACGAGGCCCGGCCGACCAGGAAGAGCGCCGGGCCGCCGAGGATCACCGCCGCCCAGGCCGGCGGCGTCCGCCCGGTCGGCTCGTGCAGCACGAGGTCGAAGCCGGTCGCCGTGGTCACCACCCCGGCGACCATCAGCAGATGGGTGTACGGCGCGGTGAACAGGAACCTGCTCGGTGACCCCGACCCCTTGATGGCCATCGGCAGCAGCTGACCGGACTTGTGCACGTAGATCCGCCAGAGCAGCAGGGTGGTCAGGAACGCCACCGCGAACACGCCGATGTTCTGCCCCTCGGTGCGCGTCGTGCTGAACATGGTGCCGATGGTCAGGATGGCGTCGCCGAGGGCGATGATGAAGAACTGCTGGTAGCGCTCGGAGAGATGCTCCGCGGTGACGTTGCGCTGGGGTTCGGGCACCACCCCGAGCCCCGGCACCGGGTACGCGAGCCGGAACCCGACGTAGTCGATGACGAGCGCGACGGCCCAGCACGCCATGCGGGCGTCCTTGTTGACGAACGCGCCGATGATCCACGGAATCGCGGACACCGCGAACCAGATGAAGATGCGTGCCGCGCGGCGCTGCGTCTGCGGTTCACGGCGGACCGCCGGCATCAGGAACAGCCCGCGCCCGAGGTGGATCGCCACGTAGGTGCCGGCGAAGACGATCCCGCGGTCGCCGAACGCCTCCGGTATCGCCGTGGTCATCAGCAGCGCGCCGAACATCACGGCGCTGATCAGCAGCTTGATCTCGGTGCGTTCCGGGTTGTAGAGGTCGGTGACCAGTGTGGTGATCACCCAGGTCCACCAGACGGCGGCCAGCATGATCAGCGCCTGGCCGGCCCGGTGCCAGTCGAGCTGGTCGACCATGCCCCGGGAGATGAGCGCCAGGGCGACCACGTACACCAGGTCGAAGAAGAGTTCGAGGAGGGTCACCCGGCGCGGGGCCTCCGGGTCGCGCACCGGCGGACGACGGGCCCGTGAGGACCCGGGCTCCGGCGCGGCGAGGTGCACGGGCTACTCCTGCGGAACCGGTCGACTCGACGGACCCGTCTGGTCCACCTGAACGGACGGTAACGATCGGTCGACCGCCCGGCCGCGAATTCGCCGTGCCTTCCCCCAACCGAGGTGATCGACTCGGCTTTCTGCATGTCGGGGTGTCCGGGCGGGTCGGATGCCCCGGTTTTCTGAAAGCCGAGTCGATCACGCCGGCGGTCGGGTCCGTGGATGGTGCGGCCTCGACGGCCGAACCCCCGGCCTACCGTCGCGTCGGACGGTGGACCGGGGGCTCGATGTCGCACGTCAGGACGGGTTGCCGCCCGGTAGTACGGCGGCCATCTCATCGCCGGCACCGGCGAGCACGCGGGCCTGCTGTGGCCAGGTGGCCAGCCCGGGTGCGGCACGCAGGCCGGCGGCCCGGATCAGGTCGCGCAGTGCCGCCTCGTCCAGCGCACCGAGCTGGACGTACGTGCGTACACCGGCGTCCTGCAACGCCGCCGCCATCTTCGGCCCGATCCCCTGGATCCGGCGGAAGTCGTCGGCCGGGCCCGGGCCCGTGGGGTCGGCGTCCGTGCCGCTGCCAGCGGTCGTACCGACCGGAGGGGTCGCGGCCACGGCCGGTACGACCTCGGGCGCGGCCACCGCCGACGGCTCCGGCTCGGTGTCCACCGGCTCGGTGTCCGCGTCCGTCGGCGCTGCTTGCACGCCGTTGGTGTCCGTCGGGTCGGTGTGCCGCGCGTCGGCGTTCACCGGCACCTCCGCCGGCACCGCGGCCTCGGCCGCCACATCGTCGGCCGGCCCGGTCGCGGTCGGCTCGTCGATCGGGCTGGCGGCGGTCGGCGCGCCGGCCCGGCTGGCCGTGGTCGCCGCATCGTCGGCCGGGGTGACCTCGGTCGACTCGTCCGCCGGGCTGGCCGTGGTCGCCGTATCGTCGGCCGGATCGGACGCCGTCGGCTCGTCGGCCGGGCTGGCCTCGGCCGCCGCATCGTCGGCCAGCCCGGTCGTGGTCGGTTCGTCGGCCAGGCCGGTCGTGGTCGGTTCGTCGGCCAGGCCGGTCGTGGTCGGCTCGTCGGCCGGGGTGGTGCCGAGCGGCGCGCTGTCGAGAGGAAGGTCGTCCGCGGGCTGGCGGGGGGCGATCACGGCTGCCGAGGCGGGCTGCTCGTCGACAGTGACCGGCTCGGGGGTCGATTCCACAACGGGCTCCGACGGAAGGTCAGACGCGTCGGACGGTGCCGACGGCGGGGCCTCGGTCAGCGCCATGTCGGCCGGGTCGACGGTGCTCGGGGCGTCCGCCGGAACCTCCACCGGCGTGGGACTGTCCGGTCCGGTGACGGCGGCGGGCGCGCTGACCGTGTCCACCGGCACCGGTTCGTCGGCGACCGCGACGGGGGCCGGGTCGATGGTGGCCGCGGGCCGGGCCTCGTCGGTGGTGGCCGGCGGCGTCGGCGTGGAGATCACCGCCAGGCCGGCTACCGGATCTCCGTCCACTATCGAATTGCCCTGCACACCCCGCCGGCCGCGCAGCAGCCACCCGGCGGCCAGGCCCAGCACCAGTGCCAGTACCACTATCAGCGAGTGTCCGATAGACCACGCCACGGCGAACCTCCCTCTCAACTCGTTGGAAAAGGCACGAGAAAAACTCGCCGCAGCTTCGCACACGCGTGTTGCCGGCAAGTGAGAGGATCGGCCGCAGGCGTCCCGGTTGGGGTGACCACCTCAGGCGGTGCCCGCCGAGTGACACAGCGTCGCGCCGAACGGGCAGCAACGCCGAACAAGCAACGCCGAACAAGCAACGCCGAACAAGCAACGCCGAACAAGCGGCGTCGCCACCAGACAAGCTACGTCGCACCAAGACGACACGAAGACCCGGCACGACGTGACCCGGCACGACGCGAAGGTCCGACACGATTCGACCCGGGCCCGGCGGGGGACCGCCGAGCCCGGGTCGCCGGGCGATGTCTGACTCAGTCCTGGTCGCCCTCGTAGGTGTGGAAGTCGTCGACGAAGCGGCGACGCAGCCGGGGCACCCGACTCGTCACTCCGAAGTAGCCGCGCGCGCCGAGCAGCGCGAGTCGACCCACCACCGGCCGGTACATCCGGTCGTCGCCGTTGGTGCCGCTGCGGTTGAGCGATTCGGCGACCCGCGCGAAGCCGTACGGCACCATCGCGGCCTCGTAGTCGGCGACCGCCTGCACCAGCGTCTTGTCGCCGGTGGCGGCGCGGCCGAGTTGCTCGCAGAGCAGGCGGGCGTCGCGCAGCGCGGTGTTCGCGCCCACCCCGCGACCTGGCGTCATGGTGTGGATGGCGTCGCCGAGCATGGTGACGGTGCTGCTCTTCCAGGGCGGCACCGGCTCGGACGTGGACACTCGGATCGGTAGGGCACTGGCCGGGTCCGCGCGGGTCAGCAGCTCCCGCAGGTTCGAGTGCCAGTTCGAGGTGAGGTCCAGGGCGACGCGTACCAGGTCCTCGCCGCGGCGCTCCATCACGTCGGCCGGGAATCGGCGGCCCGTGCTCCAGATGATCAGGTTGATGTTGTCGGTGGTGGTGTCGTGGGACAGGCCGGGCCAGGTGCGCAGCAGCGCGGCGTCGGCGTCGCTGACGCCGGGTTTGATGACCCGGCGGGCGTCCCACTTGAACTCCATGACGTGCAGGACGCCCATCATCCCGCCGACGCCGAAGATCAGCGAGATGCCCTGCCGGACCCGCTCCGGGACGAGGCCGCGGGTGTGCGCGGTGAGCGGAATGCGGGTGGCGATGTTGATCGTGCCGGCGTCGCGGGTGACGGCGTGCGGCAGGTACTGCCGGCGTACCGCCGAGTGGGTGCCGTCCGCCGCCACCAGCAGGTTGCCGGTGGCGCTGGTGCCGTCGGCGAAGTACGCGGTGACAGTGCCGTCGTCGCGCTGCTCGTAGCGGGTGAAGGTCTTGTCGAAGTGCACCACGTCGTCCAGGCCGGTCAGCAGCACCTGGCGCAGCACCATCCGGGCCACCGAATGTTCGGTGTGCACCGGGTCGGCGCTCGGTCGCAGGGGGAAGGACGCGGTCTGGCGGAGCCCCTGGGTGACCACGTTGAAGTAGTGCGGCGGCCGCGCGCAGGTGGCCAGGAAGGTGGCGAACAACTGCGGGGGCAGGCACTCCCGCAGCGCCCGGCTACCGGTGGGGCCGATGCCGACCCGGTAGCCGAGCAGACCTTCGGCGCGGTCGCGGTGCCGTTCGTAGACGGCGACGCTGATCCCGGCGCGGCGCAGGCCGTGTGCCAGGCACAACCCGCCGGTGCCGGCGCCGATGATCAGGACGTGCGGCCCGGCGGCGGACATCTCAACCAGCCGGTCGCGCTGCGGGCACGTCGGTGCCGGCCGGCCGCGCCTCCGGCACGGGGACGCCGGCCGGGGGCGCGTCCCACCGGTAGAAGCAGCCGGCGATCGCGTCCCGGGGGGAGCGCCAGGTCGGTAGGTACGGCGACGTGTGCGCGGAGAGCCGTTCGTTGACCTGTTGGAAGAGCGGGTGGTTGCGGGCCGCCGCGAGGGCGTCCGGGTCGACGTCGTCCGAGGTCTCCAGCAGGTGTACGCACAGGTCGTGCAGGCAGTACAGGGACCGGTGCGTGACGCCGGTCAGACCGGGCAGGTCGGTGGCGTCGGATTCGGCGAAGATCTGCGCGACCCGCCCCTCCGCGCCCGGGATGATCCGGCTGACGATCAGTAGACGACTCATGGGACCCCTTCCGCCGGTGGCCTCCCGACCCTCGGATCGGCGCCACGTGCTCTGTGCGCCTACCGTGCCGCAGCGTCTGTCACATCTCCGTCACGTACGCCGGCCCGCCGGTGACGGGCGGTCGGTGACGGCGTGGCGGGTGGCCTGCCGGATCGGGGCGAGTGTGTCGTCGAGCAGGGCGCTCATCGCGGGGCTCGGCTCCAGACTCAACTCCCTGCGCAGCAGGTCCCGGTAGACGTAGAAGGCGTGCACGGCCTCGAAGGCGTTGCCCTCGGCCAGGTGGATGCGGACCACCAGCCGGTGCGGTGTCTCCCGTAGCGGCTCGGCGGCCATCGCCTCCAGCGCGGCCTCCAGGGCCTCGCCGTGCCGCCCCGCGCTGAGGTGCTGCCCGGCGACCTGTTCCAGCATGTGCAGGCGCAGTTGGCGCAGTCTCTCGCGGTCCAGCAGCACCCAGTCGTCGTACCAGCCGGGCAGGAGGTCGTGCCGGCCGGCGGCGAGTGCCCCCGCCGCGATGCGCGGGTCGTCGCCGTCGCGGACCCGGGCCGCGGTGCCGACCAGGTCGTCTACGTCGAGCCGGACCGTCGGGTCGAGCCGTACGGTGTCGCTGGCCACTGTCATCGGGCAGCACGGGTCCTGTCGGAGTCGCCACAGCGCGGTGCGCAGCGAGGACAGCGCCCGTTCCTCCGACGCGTCGGGCCAGAGCAGGCCGGCTAGTTGGCTGCGGGTGGCGCCCGGGCGCAGTCCGATCAGCGCGATCACCCGTTGCAGCCCGCGGGGCACCACGACCGGCGCCGCCTCGCGCAACAGCCGGAAACCGCCGAGCAGGTGGAGTGCGACGCCCTCGCCGGGTGGGTCCCCTGCGGTCGGCACGGACGGGTCAGCGGTCACGGCGGCACCCCCTGCGGAACGCTCGTCCCGACTGTCTGCTGTGTCCCGGATCGGTTGCCCGTGACGCCACTGTCGGCCCCACCGGTGCAGGCGCGGCCCTCGGCTGCCGGGCGCGGCCCCGCCCGCCGAGGCGGCCGGGCTGACCACCGTGAAGATTATCAATAACAGTCACGTTGAGTCAACGCCGCAGTGGACCTTCTATTGGTGACAGTCAACCTGAGATCGCTTCTGAACTGCGCAAACACTGTGAGAGGACACAGTGCTCGCATAGCTGATACACAGGATGCGTCAACGCAGCGTCACCAACGGGGGTTGCTGTCCGGTGCGGCCCGGTGACGCCGCCGTGACGAGGACTGCCGCATCGTGTCGGCAGTCGTCCAGCGCGTCCGGGGGCCCACCCGTCGCCGGCCGGACGCCGTGGGGGGAGGCCCAGCATGGACCGATCGCTGATCGTCGCGAAGGTGGATCCGACCGCCGAGGAACGGGTCGCCGAGATCTTCGCCGAGTCGGACGCGACGGAACTGCCGCGTCTGGTCGGTGTCCGGCACCGTTCGCTGTACCGGCTGCACGACCTCTATGTGCACCTGCTCGAGACCGAGCATCCGGCCCAGAGCGCGGTGGAGGGCGCCCGGGGCCACCCGGAGTTCATCCGGGTCAGCGACCGTCTGCGCCCGTACGTGTCGCCGTACCTGCCCACCTGGCGTTCGCCGCGCGACGCGATGGCGCGGTGCTTCTACCGGTTCGACGCCCCGGACACCCGGCGGCGGCCGTGACCGCCACCGCACCCCGCGAGGAGCAGCTCTGGTCCCGCTGCGCCGGCTGCGCCAGCCTGCTCTACCGCAAACGGCTGCGCCGCAACCTGGACGTCTGCCCGGAGTGTGGCGAGCACGCCCGCCTCGGCGCTCCGGAACGCCTGCGTCAAATCGTCGACCCGGGGTCGCTGCGCCTGCTGCCCGACCAGCTTCCCGAGGCGGACCCGATCGACTTCGTCGACGTGCTGCCGTACCCCCACCGGCTCAGTGCCGCGCGGGCCAGCACCGGGCTCTCCGAGGCGGTCGTCTGCGCCACCGCCACCATCGGTGGTCACCCGGCCGCGCTGGCGGTGATGGACTTCCGCTTCCTCGGTGGCAGCCTGGGCTGCGCGGTGGGCGAGTTGATCACCCGGGCCGCCGAACGGGCGCTGGACGACCGCATACCGCTCATCCTGGTCACCGCCTCCGGCGGGGCGCGGATGCAGGAGGGCGTGCTGTCGTTGATGCAGATGGCCACCGTCAGCCAGGCCATCGCCGCGCTGCGCGAGGCGGGTCTGCTCACCGTGAGCGTGCTCACCGATCCGACCTACGGCGGGGTGGCCGCGTCGTTCGCCACCAACACCGACCTGGTGCTCGCGGAGAGCGGCGCGCGGATGGGCTTCGCCGGCCCCCGGGTGATCCGTCAGGTCACCGGGCGGGCCCTGCCGGAGGGTTTCCAGACCGCCGACGTCCTGCTCCGGCACGGGCAGGTCGACATGGTGGTGCAGCGCCGGTCGCTGCGCCCTCGGCTGGCGGCGTTGCTCGCCGCCACCCGTGCCACCCGAGCGAGTCGTCCGCCCGTACCCCGGCAGGAGCCCGCGCCGCGTCGCGAGCGCCTGGCCGACGCCGGCGCGACGCCCGCGCGCCCGGCCGACCCGACGGCCGTCGGGGCCGCGCCGACCACCCCGGCGGTACGCGACGCGTGGGACACCGTCCGGATGGCCCGCCACCCCGGGCGACCCACCACACTGGACTACCTCGATTCCGTCTTCGACGGGTTCCTGGAGCTGCACGGCGATCGGTTGGGCGCGGACTGCCCGGCCATCGTGGGTGGCGTGGCGCGGCTGGCCGACCGGCACGTGATGGTCATCGGCCACCAGAAGGGGCACACCACCGCCGAGTTGGTGGCCCGCAACTTCGGCATGGCCAGCCCGGCCGGGCATCGCAAGGCGCTGCGGTTGATGCGCCTCGCCGCCCGCCTCGGCCTGCCCGTGGTCACCCTCGTGGACACCCCTGGCGCCGACCCCGGCGTGAGCGCCGAGGAACAGGGCCAGGCGGCGGCCATCGCGGAGAACATCCTCACCCTCACCGTGCTGCCCACCCCCGTGCTCGCGGTGATCACCGGAGAGGGCGGCAGCGGTGGTGCCCTGGCCCTCGCCGTCGCCGACCGGGTGCTGATGCTGGAGAACGCCGTCTACTCGGTGATCAGCCCCGAGGGCTGTGCCGCGATCCTCTGGCCGGACCGGTCCGCCGCGCCGCAGGCCGCCCGCGCGCTCCGACTGACCGCGCCCGACCTGTACCGGCTCGGGGTGGTCGACGAGGTCGTACCGGAGCCGTGCGGCGCCGCCCACGACGACCCGGCGGAGACCGCCCGCCGGCTGCGCGCCGCCCTGCTGACCAATCTGCTGCCGCTGCTGGACGTGCCGCCCGCCATGCTGGTGCGCCTGCGCCGACAGCGCTTCCGGCGCTTCGGCACGACACGTGCCGGTGCCCGGGCGGGTGCGCGGTGACCGCCGCCGACGCGACGGTGTCGACGGTCGAGACGCCCCACGACGCCGGGACGGGTGACGAAAAGACGCTGGCCGGACTGCGCCGGCAGGCCCACCACCTGATCGCCGAACTGGCCGGGCCGGTGCGCCGGATCCGGCTGCGCAGCGGCCCGGCGGTGCTGGAGGTCGAGTGGCATCCGGAGGAGCCGACCCGTGCCGACGTACCTGCGGGGAACGCCGATTCGGCGCCACCGACCACCAACCCGCCCACGGCACCGAACCGGCCGCCGGCGACCGCCGCGGTGCGGGCACCGCTGGTCGGCACCTTCTACCGGGCGGCGGAGCCCGGCGCGAAGCCCTTCGTCGCGGTGGGCGACCTGGTCCGTCCGGGCCAGCCGGTCGCCATCGTCGAGGCGATGAAGTTGATGAACGAGGTCACCGCCGACCGCGCCGGCCGGGTGGTCGCGATCCTCGTCGAGGACGGCCACCCGGTGGAGTACGACCAGCCGCTCGTCGAGTTGGACCCGGCATGACCGCGCAGGGTGGTTGACCATGTTCGAGACCGTGCTGATCGCCAACCGGGGCGAGATCGCGCTGCGGGTGCTGCGCGCCTGCAAGGAGCTGGGCGTGCGCACCGCGGTGGTCTACTCCGCGGCGGACGCCGACTCGCCGGTGGTCCGCCTCGCCGACCGGGCCGTCCGGATCGGGCCGGCGTCGAGCCGGCGCAGCTACCTCAACGCCGCCGCGATCGTGGAGGCGGCCCGACAGGTGGGTGCGCAGGCCGTCCATCCCGGCTACGGGTTCCTCTCCGAGGACGCCGACTTCGCCGAGATCTGCGCGGACAACGGACTGATCTTCATCGGCCCGCCCCCCGCGGTGATGGCCGCGCTGGCCGACAAGTCCTCGGCGCGGGCGCTGCTGAGCCGTGCCGGCCTGCCCCTGTCGCCGGGCAGCGTCGCGCCGGTGCCGACCGCCGCCGCGGCGGCCGAGGTGGCCGAGGCCGTCGGCTACCCGGTGATCGTGAAGGCCGCCGCCGGGGGAGGGGGGCGGGGGATGACTGTGGTGCGCACCCCGGGCGAGCTGCACCGGGCGTACGCCCGCACCCGGGCCGCCGCGCAGGCCGCCTTCGGCGACGACCGGGTGTACGTCGAGCGGTACCTCACCGAGGCACGCCACGTCGAGGTGCAGGTGCTCTGCGACTCCCACGGAAACGGGGTGCACCTGGGCACCCGGGACTGCTCGGTGCAGCGCCGGCACCAGAAGCTGGTCGAGGAGGCACCCGCCCCGGCGTTGTCCGCCGCCGTCCTCGACACCATCGCCGAGGCCGCCCTGCGCGGCGCGCTGCGTGTCGGTTTCGTCGGCGCCGGCACGCTGGAGTTCCTGGTCGACGCCGAGGAACAGTTCCACTTCCTGGAAATCAACTGCCGGATCCAGGTGGAGCATCCGGTCACCGAGATGGTCACCGGGATCGACCTGGTGCACGAGCAACTGCACATCGCCGCCGGGGTGCCGCTGCGCTGGCGGCAGGAGGAGATCCGCCTGCACGGCGTCGCGATCGAGTGCCGGGTCAACACCGAGGACCCCGACCGGGACTTCGCACCGACCCCCGGCCGGTTGGAGCGTTTCACCCCACCCGGCGGCCCGTTCACCCGGGTCGACACCCACGCCAGCGCCGGCTACCTGGTCGGTCCCTGGTACGACTCGCTGCTGGCCAAGGTGATCGTCTGGGCGCCGGACCGGGAGCTGGCCCTCAACCGGCTGGAGCGGGCCCTGGACGAGTTCGACATCGCCGGGCCGGGCGTGCGCACCACCATCCCGTTCGTCCGGCGGGTGCTCGACGACGCCGCGTTCCGCAAGGGCCGCTACACCACCGGCCTGGTCGATCGGCTGCTCGGCGCGTCCGCGCAGCGGCCCACGGCCACCCCCGCACCGCGCCCCGCGTCCGCCGCGGAGCCCGACGTAACCCTCAGGAGGACCCGATGACCGTCACGCATGGTCGAGGAATGACCGCCGAGATCACCGACATCCTGGTGGCGCACTGTGGGCTTGACGCCGACGCGGCGGCCCGGTCACCCGCCGCGTCGCTGGAAGAGCTGGGGATGGACTCCCTCGCCCTGCTGGAACTCTCCGCGGTCGTCGCCGACCGCTGGCAGGTGAGCATCCCCGAGCAGGCCGCGGAGCTGAGCATCCCGGCCGTGGCCGACCTGATCGCCCGACGCGCCGACCCACCCGGGCACACCGAGAACAGCGTGCTCATCGACGCGCCGCTCGCGCTGGTCTGGGACGTCACCAACGACGTGGCGAACTGGACCGAACTGTTCACCGAGTACGCCGTGGTGGAGATCCTGCACCGCGAGGAGTACACCGTGCGGTTCCGACTCACCATGTATCCCGACGAGAACGGGGTGGCCTGGAGCTGGGTCAGCGAGCGCACCTCCGACCCGGTGAGCAGGCAGGTCCGGGCGCACCGGGTGGAGACCGGGCCGTTCGAGTACATGCGGATCCACTGGCGCTACACCGAGGAGGCCGGCGGCACCCGGATGACCTGGACGCAGGACTTCGCGATGAAGCCGACCGCGCCGCTGGACAACGCCGGGATGACCGAGCGGATCAACACCAACAGCGTCATCCAGCTCGCGGTGATCAAGGACCGGGTGGAGCGGATCGCCCGACAGCGCGCCGACCAGGACGCCCCGGCGGCCGGCGCCGACCCGACGGAGGCCGACGATGAGTGACCTGAGCACCCGGCCGATCGCCGCCGGGGACGTACCCGCCGACCGGCGACGCGGCGGTGAGCTGCGGGTGTTGCTCGGCCCCCGCACCGTCGGCAGCACCTCGGGCTTCCTCGGGGTCGCCACGCTCGCGCCGGGGGAGCGGATCGCCGAGCACTACCACCCGTACAGCGAGGAGTTTCTGTACGTGGTGCGCGGCGCGATCACCGTCGACCTGGACGACCAGCCGACACTCCTGGCCGCCGGTGAGGCGCTGTTCGTGCCGGTGAACGTGCGCCACCGACTGCGCAACACCGGCGTCGAACCGGCCGAGGTGGTCTTCCACCTGGGCCCGCTCGCTCCCCGCCCGGAGCTGGGGCACGTCGACACCGAGTTGGCCGAACAGCGCGGTGGGTCGTGAGCGGACGCCGCACGGTGGTGACCGGGATCGGGGTGGTCGCCCCCGGGGGTGCCAGCCGGGACCGGTTCTGGAAGACCATCACCGAGGGGCGGACCGCCACCCGGCGGATCAGCTTCTTCGACCCGTCGGCGTTCCGGTCGCAGATCGCCGCCGAGTGTGACTTCGACCCCGTCGCCGCGGGGCTCACCGACGCCGAGCGACGCCGGGCCGACAGGTACGTGCAGTTCGCGTTGGCCTGCTCCGCGGAGGCCGTCGCCGATGCCGGGTTGGTGCTCAGCGACGCGGAGCGGGACCGGGCCGGGGTGGTGCTCGGCACCGCCGTGGGCGGCACGATGGCGTTGGAGCAGGAGTACGTCACCGTCAGCGAGCACGGTAAGCGCTGGCTTGTCGACGCGACACGCGGTGGTCCGTACCTCTACCAGGCGCTGGTGCCCAGCAGCCTCGCCGCCGACGTGGCCTGCCGGCACGGGCTGCACGGCCCGGCGCAGGTGGTGTCCACCGGCTGCACCTCCGGCATCGACGCCATCGGCTACGCCCACCAGATGATCGTGGACGGTGAGGCGGACGTGATGCTGGCCGGGGCGGCGGACTCGCCGATCTCGCCGGTCACCGTCGCCTCCTTCGACGCGATCAAGGCGACCAGCCCGGACAACGACGACCCGGCGCACGCCTCCCGGCCGTTCGACGCCGACCGGCACGGGTTCGTGCTGGCCGAGGGCGCGGCGGTGCTGGTGTTGGAGGAGGTCGAGCATGCCCGTCGACGGGGTGCGCACATCTACTGCGAGGTGGCCGGCTATGCCAGCCGCAGCAACGGTTACCACATGACCGGGCTGCGTCCGGACGGCCTGGAGATGAGCCTCGCCGTCACCGACGCGTTGAAGCAGGGGCGGATCCTCCCCGAGCAGGTGTCCTACATCAGCGCCCACGGCTCGGGTACCAAGCAGAACGACAGGCACGAGACGGCCGCGTTCAAACGGGCGTTGGGTCAGGCCGCGTACCGGGTGCCGATCAGCTCGATCAAGTCGATGGTCGGGCACTCGCTCGGCGCGATCGGGTCGATCGAGATGGCGGCGTGCGCCCTCGCGATCGAGTTCGGCGTGGTGCCGCCGACGGCCAACTGGAGCACCCGGGATCCGGAGTGCGACCTGGACTACGTACCGAACGAGGCCCGGGAGGTCCCGGTGGACGTGGCGCTGTCGGTGGGCAGTGGGTTCGGCGGCTTCCAGTCGGCGATGGTGTTCCGCCGGCTGCGCGGCCCGGCGGCGGCGTCCGGCCCGGTGGCGGCGTGAGCACCGCCCGGCCCGGTGGCGGCGCGAGTGCCGCCCGGGCGGTGGTGACCGGCATCGGGGTGGTCGCGCCGAGTGGCATCGGCGCGGACGCGCACTGGCGGACGGTGCTGGCCGGCATCCGCCGGACCGGGCCGATCACCCTGTTCGACCCGGCCGGCTATCCGACCCGCCTCGGCGGGGAGGTGCCGGGCTTCACCGCCGACTCCTACGCCGACAGTCGACAGGTGGTGCAGACCGACAGGTGGACGCACCTCGGCTTCGCCGCGACCCGGCTGGCGTTGGCCGACGCCGGGCTGCCCGACCGGGCCCCCGACCCGTACGGCTACGCGGTGACCCTGGCCAGCTCGTCCGGGGGCAACCTGTTCGGTCAGCGGGAGCTGCAACGGCTGTGGGGCGGTACGTCCCGCACGGTCGGGGCGTACCAGTCGATCGCCTGGTTCTACGCGGCGAGCGTCGGGCAGCTCTCCATCCACCACCAGTTCAAGGGCCCGAGCGGGGTGCTCGTCGCGGAGGCGGCCGGCGGGCTGGACAGTCTCGCGCACGCCGCCCGCGCGGTACGCCGGGGCACCCCCGTGGTGATCGCCGGGGCCACCGAGTGCCCCCTGAGCCCGTACGCGCTGGCCTGTCAACTGCGCTCCGGGTTGCTCAGCGACGTCTCCGACCCGCAGCTGGCGTACCGGCCGTTCGACGCCAAGGCCAGCGGCTACCTGCCGGCCGAGGGGGGTGCGGTGTTCGTGGTGGAGGAGCTGGCGCACGCCCTCGCCCGGGGCGCCCGGGTCTACGGCGAGGTGAGCGGGTGGGGCTCCACCCACGACGCCGCGCACACCACGGCGGACAGTGCCGGCGACCCGATCCAGTACGCGCGGGCGATGCGGCTGGCCCTGGACCGGGCCGGCGTGACGGCGGCCGGGATCGACGTGGTGCTGCCCGACGCCCTCGGCGTGCGCCGTTACGACCGCAGCGAGGCCGAGGCGCTGCGCGCCGTGTTCGCCGACCGGCCGGTGCCGGTGACCACGCAGAAACCGTTGACCGGGCGGGCGTACCAGGGCGGCTCGGCGTTGGACGTGGCCACCGCGCTGCTCGCCTTCGCGCACGACACACTGCCCGCGTCGGCCGGCCCGCAGGAGGTCGCCGAGGGGTGCGAGCTGGACTTCCTGCGCGAACACCGGCAGCCGCGCAGCAGGCTCGCGCTGGTCTGCGCGCGGGGCTTCGACGGGTTCAACAGTGCGCTGGTCCTGCGCGGGGCGGTGCCGATGAGGGGAGAGACGCCGTGAGCGAACAGCGGGCGCGGGTGGTGTTCCTGGTGCGGGTGCCGGTGGGGCGCACCGAGGAGTTCCTCGCCGCCTACGAGGACGTGCGGCACCTGGTCGCCGGTGGGGTGCCGGGGCACCTGGTCGACCAGGTGTGCCGCTCGTCGACCGACCCGGAGCAGTGGCTGATCACCAGCGAGTGGGCGAGCCTCGCCGACTTCGAGGCCTGGGAGCGCAGCCCCGAGCACCGGGATCTGGTGCGCCCGATGCGGGAGTGCTTCACCGACGCCAGATCGCTGCGCTTCCGAATCCACGCCCAAACCCCGGCCCTGACCTGACGTCCACCCACCCCACCCCCACCCCCCACCCCCACCCCCACCCCCACCCCGCCCCACCACCCCGCCTGTCGATCATGGAGTTGTGGTGGGTGACAAAGTGCCCGAATGGCACCAAGCTAGGCACCGCAACTCCATGATCGACGGACCCTCCCCGCGATCTCGCACTTACTGTCGTGGAGTCGGGGCACTTCACGCATCCCGACGACCGAAAGCGCACGATCGGCGCGGCGGGACGACGGATCGGTACGACTGCGAGCGCGGCCGGGCGTTGGTGACGGCCGAGGCGAACGCGGTGATCGCCGGTGTTCTCGATGCCGAACCCGACGCCGTGGTGTGGGTCGGCCACGAGAAGGTCATTGGCGACGACGCCTGGCGTCGACTAACCGCCGAGCATCGCGCGGCCCACCTCGTCGACGCCGCCGACGCCGACCTCCAGATCGGCGACCCCACCGCCGCTGGGCGCCCTGGCCGACGCCGACTCCATCGCGCCCGACGAGGTCCGCTGCCGGCCTGCTGCTCGTACCCTCGTCGCCGAGATCGCGCACAGTGCCCGCGCGGCCGCCCGCGTGGCGCGGCTCGCCACCCTCGTCGGGCTCAGCCGGTGACCGCGACGCCATCGGCCGTCCGGCTGGGGCCGCGCGACGGTTGTACGAGGCGTCATGTCTCGGTGACGTTCCGCCGAATCGCCTGCCCGATCCTGCCCGCCGAACGGGCTGTCCGCAATCCGGCTTGCCGCTTCTTCTGATCTATCCATTCGCATCTGGCGATGGGGTGGTGGGAGTCGTATGGTTCCCCGCAGCACCCCGACAAGCGTTCGTGATGGGCGATTTCGCCCTATTTGATGCTGGGCGGTGAACGATAGTGGCGGCAACAGATCCTACGGCGACAGACCCCGGATGGGTGGACGAAGTCCTGTTCGCAGGCCAGCCGACCGATGTTTGTCTCCGTCTGCCCGAGCCTGTCGACCGGGCCACCCTGCACCGGCTGGTCACCGCCGCGCAGGAGCGGCTCACCGCCGTCGGACTGCGCCCCGGTGGCGCTGCGGCGCTGCGGCTGCCGCCGTCCCTGGCGTACGTGGCGAACCTGCTGGCCACCTGGCGGGCCGGGGCGCAGGCGATCCTGCTCGACCACCGGCTGACCGATCACGAGGTGGACCGCGCGTTGTTCCGGCTGACCCCGCAGGTGGTCATCGCCCCGGTGCGGTCCGGTGGCGGCGCGCTGAAGATCTTCGTCGACGTCACCGAGGGCGTCACCCGCTACGCCGACCGTCCGGCGGTCAGCGGCCACGCCGTGATCCAGCTCAGCTCCGGCTCCACCGGCCCGTCCAAGGTGATCGGTCGCACCGCGGCGGACCTGGTCGCCGAGGTGCACCGCTACACCCGGATCGACGGGGTGGCGTTGCCCGGCGAGCGGATCATCCTGCTGCCCTCGATGGTGCACGTGCTCGGTCTGGTCGGCGGCCTGCTCTACGGGCTGCACGCCGGGGTCGAGCTGGTCCCGCCCCAGCGGCTCAGCGGTGACGCCGTGCTGGCCGCGATCAGCGCCGGCACCACACCGGCCACCGTGCTGGGGGTTCCGTTCCACATCGGACTGCTCGCCTCCACCCGACCGGCCGGGCCGCTGCCGCAGCTCCGGCGGATGACCACCGGGGGTGAGCTGGTGCCGGCCGTCGTCGCCCGGGCGTTCACCGACCGCTACGGGGTGCCGCTGGGCAACATGTACGGGATGACCGAGGTCGGGGTGATCGGCACCGACCTGCACGGCGTACACCGACCGTCGATCGCCCCGGCGCCCGGCATCGAGGTCCGCGAGACCGGCGGTGAGCTGTGGGTCTCCTGCCCGGCGTCACCGTACGTCGGACTGGGCGACCCGACCCGGTGGTCCGACGGCTGGCTACACACGCGCGACGCCGGGACCGTCGACGAGGACACCGGCCTGGTCACGGTACGCGGGCGGCTCGACTCGCAGGTCTCCGTCGGCGGGATGAAGGTCGACCTGACCGAGGTGGAGGCCACCGTCGCCGAGCTGACCGGGGTGGCCGCGGCAGTGGTGGTGTGGGACGGCGGCATCACCGCGTACGTCCAGCCGGACGGCCCGCTGTCGGAGGAGACGCTGGACAAGCTCCTCGCGGAGCGGTTGGCTGGCTACAAGCGGCCCCGCGTCCTGCACCTTGTCGATCAGTTGCCCCGCACCACCACCGGCAAGCTGGTGCGTTCGACCGACGCGCTGCGCTCGGCGGTCACCCCGTGACCGGGCCGCCGCACCATCTCGACGTCGACCTGCCCGGTCGCGAGCGCGGCGACCGCCAGGACGAGCCCCCGGCCCAGCTGCGGATGGCCGACCCGCAGGGCGTCGGCGCCGGGCACCGTCCGCAACGGCAGCCCCGGCGGCGGCATCAACCGACGCAGGCCGCCGTCGCGCAACCCCCGCCCGAGCGCCTTACCGACCGCCTCCTTCGCGGTCCACAGTCGCAGGAACTCCGCCGCCCGGCCAGCCTCGGGCCGATCGCCCAACCGGGCCAACTCGGCGGGTGGGAACCAGCGGCGGGCCAGCGCGAGTGCCGGCAGTGGGCGGATCCGCTCCACGTCCACTCCGACCGGACCGGCCGGACGGGCCGCGACCGCCACCAGCCCGGCGGTGCGGCTGACGCTGACCGCCAACTCGACCTCGTCGACCCGGACGACCGGCCGTCCGTCGCGGTCGTGCGTCAGCACCACAGCGGTCCTCGTACGACCGAGCAGCAGGGCACCCGCCCGCCGCAGCAGCGCAGTGGCCGGATCCGGCTGACCGCCGGTGTCCCGGCCGACCCACACGTAGACGGTGTCCCGACCGGACACCGTCAGCTGACCCACGCAGAGAGGGTATCCATGAGAGCCGAGGTCCGCGCCTTCGTCGTCGAGCAGCTCGTCGACATGAACTACGACGTCGAGGGGCTCGACGACGACACCACGCTCGGCCCGTCCGGCGTCGACCTGGAGTCTCTCGCCCTGGCCGACCTGTCCGTCCGGGTCGAGGACCGGTACGGCCTGACGTTCGCCGACGACGAGTCGGAGCAACTGGCCCTGATGACGGTCGGTGAGTTCACCACAATGGTCGCCAATCGCGTCACCGGGGCGACGAGCGATGCCACCGAGGCGACGAGCGACAGAGCCTGATGAGCGGTCAGCCCGATCTGGGGCGAGCTGACCTGATGACCATGCTCGCCGAACTCAGCCCGAAACCGGCTGCCGAGGTGTCCGACCGGATCGGCTCGATGGAGCTTGCCTGGCTGGTGCACCTCGTCGAGCAGCGCTACGAGTGCCGGCTCGACCTCACCGACGACGAACTGGCCGGTATCCGTACCGTCGACGACGCCCTGGTGGTGTTCCGGGCGTCGCTGACCGCCTCCGCAGATGGTTGAGGCGCGCGTCGCCCAGCTCACCGGCGTGTACGCGGTCAGCGCCCTGGGGCGGGGCGCCGACGCGCAGCTCGCCGGCGCGCTGGCCGGGGTGCCGGCGTTCGGACCGGTGGACCGGTTCGACACCGCCGCCCGCCGGGTCACCGTGGCGGCCACCGGGCCCGAGGTCGGCACGCTCCCCGACGAGCTGGCCGCCGCGATCGACGCGGCCTGCCGGGCGGCCGGCCTGGACCGCGTGCGGCGCACCGGGTGCGCCCTGCTGCTCGCCGTGCACGGCGGCCCGGCCCCCGGGGCCGGCCCGGCGCCGGCCGCCCTCGCCGGTCAGCTCGCCGCCCGCTGTGGACTGTCCGGTCACACCCGGGTCTACACCAGCGCCTGCGTGTCGGCGAGCACCGCGGTGGCCGACGCCGCCGCCCGGATCACCCGCGGTGACGTCGAGCGGGTGGTGGTCGCGGCCGGCTACCTGGTGGAGTCCGACCAGTTCGCGCTCTTCGACGCCGGTCGCGCCCTCGCGATCGACGGGGCGGTCCGCCCGTTCAGCGCCGGCCGCCGAGGGCTGCTGCTGGGCGACGGCGTGGCCGCGGTCGTGCTGGAATCGAGCACCGCCCGCCGGCCCGGCGTCGATCCGGTGGCCACGGTGGCCGGATGGGGACGGGCCGGTGACGCGTTCCATCCCTGCCAGCCGGAGCCCGGCGGCACCGGGCTGGCCCGCGCGGTCGACGCCGCGCTGCGCCGGGCCGGGCTGCCAGCACCGGCCGTCGGCTACGTCAACGCCAACGCCACAGGTACCACGCAGAGCGACGCGGCCGAGGCGGCGGCGCTGCGTCGGGCCCTCAGCGCGCACGCCACCCGGGTCCCGGTCAGCTCCACCAAGTCGGTGCACGGGCACGCGTTGGAGGCGTCCGGGCTGCTCGAACTGGTGGTCACCGCGCTCGCGCTGCGACACGGCGAGCTGCCGGTCAACGCCGGCTGGCTGGCCCCCGACCAGGCCTGCCCCCTCAACGTGATCACGGACCGTCCGCAACGGACGGAAGCCACCCACGCCCTGACCCTGAACGCCGCCTTCGGCGGCGCGAACACCGCTCTCCTGGTCGGCGTCGGATGACCGCCCCCCACTCACCGCGATCCCGCCCGCTCTCCACCGACGAACCCGAACCGGCTATCGAACCCGCGAGTTCACCGGGGGTGTTGGCGCGGGCACGCTGGCCCGAGGGTGGGGACGGGGTGGCCGCGGCGGGGGTGCCGGGGTTCGTGCACTCGGACTTCGCGCCGGTGGTGGTGGCCGTCGCCGAGCGGTGCCTGCGGCGGGGGTACGGGTCGGCGGGGGTGCCCGCCGGGACGCGGACGGGGATCGTGCTGGTCAGCGCCAGTGGCGATCTCGCCAGCGCCGAGCACGTACGGGCGACCGTCGAGGCCGGCGGGCGGATCGGTCCGCTGTTCTTCTTCCAGTCCGTGCCGAACAGCGTCGCCGGGCACATCGCGGCCCGCTGGGACCTGCGCGGCCCGGTGGTCTGTCTCAGCCCGACCGGTGACCCGTATGCCGACGGTGTCGCCGAGGCGGACCTGCTGCGCGACGACGGCGACGCCGACGAGGTGTTGCTGATCCTGATCGAACAGGCACCCGACGGGCCGACCGAGGCGGTCGCGGTGCTGCTGGGGGGAGGAGCACGACCATGAGGACACGGGGACTGCGCGGCGCACTTGCCGCCGACACCGAGGTGGGTGCGGGCAACGTCCTGGCCCGGGTGCTTGCGCACGGCGCGGACCCGGACGGGCCGGGCCTCACCTTCGACACCGCCGTCGACGGGCACCCCGCCGAGACTCCCCTGACGCTGGGGCAGCTCGACGAGCGGGTCGCCGCCCGCGCCGCCTGGCTGCACGAGCACGGGGTACGCCCCCGCGACCCGGTCGCCGTCTGGGCCACCGCCGCCGCCGACATGGTGCTGAGCTTCCTGGCACTGACCCGGCTCGGGGCGATCCCGGCGCTGATGAACGGCAAACTCCGCCCGGAGATCGCCGCCGAGTACATCCGCCGCCTGCGAGGCGTCGGAGTGCTCGCCGACGACACGCACAGCGCCCTGCTGGCCGGGCACGACCTGGGCGTACCGCTGCTCGGCACCCCCGCGCGGACCGGCACGGGTGACCCGGCGGCGGCCCTGGCGCACTACCGACACCACCCGGACGACCCGATCGTGATCACGCACACCTCCGGAACGACAGGGGTGCCCAAGGCGGTGCTGCACTCGCACGCCAGCCTGTTCGCGGCCACCCGGCACCTGCTCACCATGCCGCAGGCGCAGGGCACCAGCCGGATCCTCAACGCGCTGCCCGCCCCGCACACCGCCACGGTGCTGATGGTCAACCAGGTCCTGGGCAACCGCGCCGAGATGTTCCTGCTGTCGGAGCAGGGCGGCGAGCGGGTGCTGGACACGATCCAACGCTGGCGCCCCGACGGGGTGTTCGGCTTCTCGGTCACCTGGGCGGAGCTGGCCCGCTTCGACCTGTCCGGGTACGACCTGGACTCGGTGCGGTTGTGGTTCAACACCGGCGACGCCTCGCACGAGCCGCACATCCGCCGTCTCGTCGCGGTCGGCTGGCACGACACCATCACCCGCGACGGGGTGGCGAGGGTGCCCGGCTCGGTCTTCATCGACGGGCTGGGCTCCAGCGAGATGGGGCACTCGATGTTCCACATCACCCATCGCGCCGACACCGACCGGTACGGCCGCTGCATCGGTCGCCCGTACCAGTTCGCCAGGGTCGCGGTGCTCGACGCCGACGGCGAGCCGGTGCCGGTCGGCGAGGTGGGTTTCCTGGGCATCGACTCGCCGTCACTGTTCCGGGGCTACTGGAACGACTCGACCACCACCCACCGCTTCCGTCAGCGCGGCTGGTACCTGACCGGTGACCTGGTCCGCGTCGACGCCGACGGCCGCTACTACCACGTGGACCGGGCGGTGGACTCGGTCGACGCCGGGAACGGGCGGCGCTTCTACACCGCGCTGTCCGAGGAACGGATCCTCGCCGCCTGCCCGGACGTCACCGACTGCACAGTGGTGATCGTCGCCGAGGCCGGCGGGGTGGTCACCGACGTGCTGCTGGAGGTGACCGCCGGCGCCGACGAGGCAGAGGACCGCACCGAGCGGGTCCGTGCCGCCCTCGGCCCGGACGTCGGCGCCACGCTGCGCCGGGTGGTGCCGGTGGCCTCCGCCGACATCCCGGTCACCGTGACCGGGAAGGTCCGCAAGGTGGTCCTGCGGGAGCGTTACCTCAGCGAGGCGTCGTCGTGAGCGGGCGAACCAGGCAGCTCAGCGGGGTTGCGGCTCGCGCCGCCGTGGAGCGAAGCGGAGCGGTGGCGTGACCGCCCTGATCACCGGGATGGGTCTGTTCACCCCGGTCGGGCGGGGGGTCGAGGAGACCTTCGACGCGCTGACCACCGGCCGGTCCGGGCTGACCCGTCCACCCCTGGGGCACCCGGCGGGCGAGTCGCTGGACGTCGCCGGCCTGCTGCCCGACATCGACCCGCGCACCGTCGCGTCCGGGCCGGAGACCCGGGTGCTGGACCGGATCGTCGTACTCGCCCTGCTCGCCGCCGCCGACGCCCTCGCCGACGCCGGCATCGAGGTGGGCCGCGACGTCGACCCCGACCGGATCGGTGTGATCGTCGGCGGGGTCGGGGGGATGGCCACCCTGGAGTCACAGGTGTTGGCCCGGGCGGCCCGGGGTCGGGCGGCCGTCAGCCCGTACCTGCTCACCGGGATCCTGCCGAACATGCCGGCGGCGCGGATCGCCATCGCGCACGGCATCCGGGGTTACAGCTCGTCGGTCGGCACCGCCTGCGCCTCCGGCGCGCAGGCGGTCGCCGACGGCGTCCGGCTCATCGCGACCGGGGAGGCCGACGTGGTGCTCTGCGGGGCCAGCGAGGCGCCGCTCTTCCCGACCTTCGCCGACACCTTCGGCAACGCCCGGGCGTTGGCGCGCGCCGGCACCGACCCGAGCCGGGCGAGTCGGCCGTTCGACACCTCCCGCAGCGGGTTCGTCCTGTCCGAGGGTGCCGCGCTGCTGGTCCTGGAGAACGCCGAGCACGCCGCTGCGCGCGGCGTCACCGGGTACGCCGAGGTGGCCGGGCACGGCGCGACGACCGACGCGTACCACCTGACCGCGCCCCGCCCGGACGGTGCCGGCGCGGCGGCGTGCATCCGCCGGGCGCTGCGCAGCGCCGGTGTGCCGGCGGCGGCTGTCGGTTACGTCAACGCGCACGGCACCGGCACGAAACTCGGTGACAGCGCGGAGACCACCGCCCTCACCGACGTCTTCGGCGTCGGTGGTGTGCCGGTCAGCTCCACCAAGGCGCTCACCGGTCACCTGCTCGGCGCCTCCGGGGTGCTGGAGGCGGCGGCCACCGCGTTGGCGCTCGGTCGGGGGCTGCTGCCGCCGACGTACCACCTCGACGATCCGGATCCGGCCTGCCCGGCGGACCACATCCGTGGCACGCCCCGCAAGGCCGACCCGGAGTACGCGGTCACCAACTCGTTCGGGTTCGGCGGCCAGAACGTGAGCCTGCTGCTGGCGCGCGTCGCCGAGCCGAGGGGGTGATCGACGCGGCATCCCGGGCGGGGCGCGTCCGGACGGCAACACGGGGGAACCGGGTGGGAAGGGCTTCAGGGGACATGGACATCCGTGGTATCGACCACATCGAACTCTACGTGGGGGACGCCCGACAGGCGGCCTTCTACTTCAGCACCGCCGTCGGCTTCGAGATCTGTGGCCAGGGCGGCCCGGAGACCGGCCTGGCGGGGCAGCGCTCGCTGCTGCTCTGCCACGGCGACATCCGGTTGCTGCTCACCTCCGGGTTGAGCGCCGAGCATCCGGCGGCACGGTACGTGCAACGCCACGGTGACGGCATCGCGGTCGTCGCCGTCGAGGTCGACGACGTGCCGGCCGCGTACGCCGAGCTGGTGGGCCGGGGCGCCACCGGGGTGACGCCGCCGACCACCCGCACCGGGGCGGACGCCGAGGTGGTGGTCGCCGAGGTGGACGGCTTCGCCGACGTGCGGCACCGGCTGGTGCAGCGCCGTGGCGATCGGGGCGATTTCCTGCCCGGCGTGATCACCCCGGCGGCGGCCACGAAGGACGACCATCCACCGGTGCTCGCCGAGATCGACCACCTGGCGGTCTGCGTGCCGCCCGGCCAGCTCGACGAGACGGTCCGGCACTTCGAGGCGCTGTTCGACTTCGCGCAGATCTTCGAGGAGCACATCGAGGTCGACGGGCAGGCGATGAACTCCAAGGTGGTGCAGAGCCCGTCCGGGCGGGTCACCGTGGTGCTGCTCGAACCGGACCGCACGCGGCGGCCGGGGCAGATCGACGCGTTCCTCGACCAGCACGCCGGTGGGGGCGTGCAACACCTGGGGCTGCGCACCGACGACATCGTCGCCGCCGTGGAGGCGCTGGGCCGGCGCGGGGTGCGGTTCGCCGGCACCCCGGCCAGCTACTACGACGCCCTGGAGGCGCGGGTCGGTCGGGTGGACGCCCCGCTGGACCGGTTGCGCGCGTTGGGTGTGCTCGTCGACGCCGACCACGACGGCCAGCTGTTGCAGATCTTCGCCGAGTCGATGCACGTGCGTCGCACGCTCTTCCTGGAGTTGATCGAGCGGCGCGGCGCGCGGGGTTTCGGCAGCGGCAACATCAAGGCGCTCTACGAGGCCAAGGAACGGGAGTTGGCCGCCGTGGCGGCCACACCACAGGGGGTGGGCGCATGAGCTTGACCGCCGAGGAGCAGGCGCTGCTCCCGTCCGACGACGACGTGCGGCACTACGCCGAGCACGGCTGGTACCTGTCGGGAAGGGTGTTCACCGACGACGAGGTGGATGCCCTCGCCGCCGCCGCACAGCGCTACTACGACGGTGAGCGCGACCGCCGGCTGCCGGTACGGCCACCGAAGCTGGCCTACTGGGACCCGTCGAAGGGCCCGGTGCAGCGGCACAACGACTACGTCCACCACGAGCACGACGGGCTGGGCGCGATCCTGCGCAAGCCGCTGATCGGCGCGGTCGCCGCCCGGCTGGCCCAGGCCGACGAGATCCGGGTCTTCCAGTCCACGCTGATCTACAAACCGCCGATCTCCGGTGAGCCGAGCAACATCGTGCCCTGGCACTTCGACAAGCACTACTGGGCGTCCTCGTCGTCGGAGAAGATGCTCACCGCGTTCATCCCCTTCCACGACTGCGGGGAGGAGATGGGCACCATCACCATGGTCGACGGCTCGCACCGGTGGAAGGAGATCGGCGCGGACGACACGGTGGTGCGGCACTTCGCCGACCGCGACCGAGGCCAGCTCGAGGAGATGCTGGCCGAGAACGCCGCGTACAACGGCGCGGAGATCCGCAAGATCCCGATGGTGATCCCCAAGGGACACGTGAGCTTCCACCACTGCCGCACCTACCACGGCAGTGGCCCCAACGTCAGCGGGCGCCCCCGCCAGGCGATCTCGCTGCACCTCCAGGACGGCGACAACGCCTGGCGGGAGTACCCGCTCTCCGACGGCTCGCTCGCCGCGTACAACCACGACGTGCTGGTCCGTCGCACCCACGAGGGGCGGCCGGACTACGCGGACCCCGAATACTGCCCGGTCATCTGGCGCCACCAGCGGGAAGGCTGACGTGACCGACGCCGACCCGGTCCGGCTCTACCGCACGGTCCGGCTGATCCGCCGGTTCGAACAACGGGCGGTGGAACTGGTCCACGGCGGGCAGATCGTCGGCGGCATCCACCCGTACCTCGGTCAGGAGGGAATCGCCGCCGGCGTCTGCGCGGCGCTGGGCGCCGACGACGTGCTCGCCGGCACCCACCGGGGGCACGGGCACGTCCTGGCCCGGGGCGCCGATCCGGCGCGAATGATGGCCGAGCTGTGCGGTCGGGTCACCGGCCTCAACGCCGGCCGGGGCGGTTCGATGCACGCCGCCGACCTGAGCATCGGCGTGCTCGGCGCGAACGCGATCGTCGGCGCCTCCGGGGCGATCATCACCGGCGCGGTCTGGGCGCACCGCCGCCGGGGCCGCGACACCGTCGGGGTGAGCTTCTTCGGCGACGGCGCGGTCAACGAGGGAATGCTGCTGGAGGCGTTCAACCTGGCCGCGCTGTGGCGGGTGCCGGTGCTGTTCGTCTGCGAGAACAACGGCTACGCCACCACCATGCCGGTCGCCGGCACGGTGGCCGGCAGCATCGCCGGCCGGGCCGCCGCGTTCGGCATCCCGGCCGTCCAGGTCGACGGCCAGGACCCCGAGAGGGTACGCGCCGCCGCGGCCGACGCCGTCGACCGGATGCGCTCCGGCGGCGGCCCCGAGCTGATCGAGGCCCGGACCTACCGCTTCGACGCCCACCACACCTTCGAGCACACGGTACGCCTCGACTACCGCCCGCCCGACGAGGTGATCCGGGGTCGGGCCCGGGACCCGGTGGACATTCAGGGTTCACGGCTGGCCGACGTGGACCGTGCCGCGGTGGACGCCGAGGTCGAGGCGACAGTCGACGCGGCGGTGCGGTTCGCCCTGCACAGCCCGCAACCCGACCCGGCCGACGCGCTGACCTACCTGTACGCCAGCGGCCTGACCGCCCGCACCGGAGGTGGTTGAGGTGCCCCGACTGTCGTACCGCCGGGCGCTGACCCGGGCCCTCGCCGACGAGTTGGCCCGCGACGAGGCGGTGTTCCTGCTCGGCGAGGACGTCCAGGTCGGGGCGTCGCTGGTGACCACCGGACTGGCCAAACGGTTCGGCGCCGACCGGGTCCGCGACACCCCCCTGTCGGAGCAGGCGTTCACCAGCTTCGCCACCGGGGCGGCGCTGGCCGGGCTGCGGCCGGTGATCGAGTTCCAGATCCCGTCGCTGCTGTTCCTGGTCTTCGAGCAGATCGTCAACCACGCGCACAAGTTCCCGCTGATGACCGGTGGGCAGTGCAGCGTCCCCGTCACCTACCTGGTGCCCGGCTCCGGCTCCCGTGCCGGGTGGGCCGGGCAGCACTCCGACCACCCGTACAGCCTCTTCGCCCACGTCGGCGTGGTCACCGTCGTGCCGGCCACCCCGGCCGACGCGTACGGGCTGCTGGTCACCGCGATCCGCCACGACGACCCGGTGGTGGTGTTCGCGCCGGCCGCTGCGATGGACGTGCGCGACGACGTCGAGGACCCGGCACCGGTGCCGCTGGGCCGGGGCCGGATCCACCGCTTCGGCGACGACGTGACGGTGGTCGCGATCGGGCACCTGGTGCACGACGCGCTCGCCGTCGCCGCGGAGCTGGCCGACGAGGTGTCGGTGGAGGTGTTCGATCCCCGCACCCTGTACCCGTTCGACATCGACGGCCTCACCGAGTCGGTCGCCCGCACCGGACGACTTGTGGTGCTCGACGACGCCAACCGCTCCTGCGGAATGGCCGCCGAGATCATCGCCTCGGTGGTGGAGCGGGTCCGGCTGCTCGCCCCACCCCGCCGGGTCACCCGACCGGACGGGGCGGTCCTCCCGTTCGCCCCGGCACTGGACCGGGCCGTCCAGCCCGGCCGGGACCAACTCGCCACCGCCATCCACCTGACCATGAAGGACGGATCATGATCGACCCGAGCTACGCGTGGCCGCCGGCCGACCGGGCCTGGACCGACCTGCCGGAGCCGGCCCGTTCGGCCATGGTGGCCAGTGGGGCGGCAGCCTGGGAACAGGTCTTCCACGGCCGGGCCACCTACAACAAGCAGTGGCGGTTGGCCCGCCCCCCGGTGCTCACCGCCGACGCCTGGCGGGAGCTCAACGAGGTCTGCGACAGGCTCGCCCAGCTCATCCTCGACGCCTGCCGTCGGAGGGCCGGCACCGCCGGTGAACTGCGCCGGCTGCTCGGCGTACCGGCGGGGGAGACCCGCCTGCTGGACGAGGCCGAGCCGCTGACCGAGGCGCTGCTGGCCGCGTACCGCCCAGATGTGATCTTCTCCGCCGGGGTGCCGAAGTTCGTCGAGTACAACATCGACAGCAGCCTCGGCGGCGGGTTCGACGCCGACACCGTCATCCAGCGGTTCGCGCGCCTCTACCGGGAGCGGGGCATCCTCGACGACCTGCCGGTGCGCGCCGCGCCGTCGCTGCTCGACCAGCGGTTCGTGGCGATCCGCGAGGAGTTGCGGCTGCCCGACGGGGCCCGGGTGGCGTTGCTGATGGACTTCGACGCCGACTACCCGGGCCTCGACGACCCGCAGACGTTCATCCGGATCCTCGACCCCCTCGCCGTACGGGCCCGGGACTTCGGCATCGACCTGGTCATCGCGCCGGTGTCCAGCGCCACCCTGGACGCCGCCGCGCGGTTGGTGGTCGACGGCGCGCCGGTCGACGCGCTGTTCCGGTTGTTCGTGCCCAACCGGGTCACCCCGACCGCCGGCCTGGACGCGGTGGCCGGGGCCCTCGCCGCCGGCACCCTCCCGATGTTCGTGTCGGCGGCGGCGTGGCTGCTCGGCAACAAGACCACCTTCGCCTGGCTGTGGGAGGACGTGGACGGGCTACCCGCCGACGACCAGGCGCTGATCCGCCGGCACGTGCCGTACACGGTGCCGTTGACCGCCGCGGTGCTCGACCGGGCCATCGCCGAGCAGGCCGGGCTGGTGGCGAAACCGGCCGACGGCTCCGCCGGTCAGGGCGTGCTGCTCGGCCCGGAGCTGAGCGCGGCGGACTGGGCCGAGGGTGTGCGGGCTGCCGTCGATCGGGGCGGCGCGATCCTTCAGGAGTACCTGCCGACCGACCGGGTGTCGATGGACTTCGTCCAGATCGAGACCGGCGAGACGGTCACCGCCGACGTCCCGTTCTCCCTGGCCCCGTACCTCTTCGGCCGCCACGCCTCCGGCGGCCTGGCGAGAGTCGGCTACCCCGGCTGCGACGGAGTCCTCAACCTGGCCCACGGAGTCCTCCTAACCGGAGTCCTCCTAAAAACCTAACCCGACCCCCCTGCCCCCACCCCTGTCCCGCCTCGGCCGCCCCCCGTTGATCATGAGGTTATTGCCGCCCCGCCCGGCGTGTCGTGGCAATAACTCCATGATCAACGGGGGCGGGCGGGCGGGGGGCGGCGGGGGGTCGGGGGGTCGGGGGCTGGTCACCGGGGTGGGGGTGGGTGGGGGAGGTGGTGGGAGAGGGTGTGGAGGGTTTGGGCTGTTGCTATGGCGTCGCTGCGGGCGCTGCCGTGGCGGCCGTCGGTGCTGTAGAGGGTCGGGTCGGCCGTCAGGGGGTGGTCGGTCAGGTGCACGTGGAGCGTGTTCAGGCGCTCGGACAGGCTTGCGGTGTGTGCCGCCAGGCGGCGCATCCGTTCGCCCAGACCGGCCCGGAGGTGCTCGGGCACCGCTGGGCTGTGCGAGACGTCGAACATCCCCACGGTGATCACGTCGGCCCCCACGTCGCGCAGCGCGGTGATCATCGCGGTCAGCTCGGCGTCCACCGCCTCCGCGTCGTACGCCGGGTGGAAGGCGTCGTTGCCCCCGCAGACGACAAGCGCCAGGTCCGGTGCGAAGGCGAGTGCCGGGGCGAGCTGGGTGGCCCGCACCTGGTGCGCGCGCAGCCCGCGTCGACCCAGGTTCCGGTACGCCAGCCCGGGGCGCACGGCGGTCAGCTCGGCGGCGACCCGGTCGACCCACTGCACGTCCGGGTAACCCGGCGTCGGCTCACACATGCCCTCCACGACGCTGTCGCCGAGCGCCACGAACCGCCGCCACGGGTGCCCGTGCAGTAGTTCCGTGGCCTCCCCGGGGCGCAGACAGTACGGGTCCGTCGATTCGGTGAGCGCCGATGGCATGTCGGCACGCTAGCCGACCGCCGGACCGTCGGGCCAGGCTCAGTCGGTCAGGCTGGCCTCGGCCGGCCACTGTCGCGTCGCGCGCCTACGCCCTGGCCGGCCGTCGGCAACCCGGCTGGAGCTGGCCCCGAGCGCCTCCCTGGAACTCAGACCGGACCCCTGGCAACTGTTGCACGGCCTGGGGAGCATCCTGTCGGTGATCGTCCTCGCCGTCGGGCTGTACGTCACCAACGCCGCCAACCGCGCGCAACAGGAGGCCGACCGCGAGCAGCGACGCCTCACCGCGCAGGGGTAGATCACCCATCGCTTCACCGCGTCGACCGAACAGTTGGGGCAGCCGGGCACAGGTGCGGTAGGACCGCGCGGGGCAGGGCCGGTCAGGGGGTGGTGACGGGAGCGGGCCGGGCCGGCGTCTCCGGTCCGGCCGTCCTGTTCAACAGCGGGTACGCGCTGATCACCAGGCACGCCGCCGCCATGGCCAGCAGGGCCGGGGTGAGCCCCAGGGCGTCCACCGACCAGCCGCCGAGCAGCGCGCCGACCGGCAACCCGACGAAGGCCAACGAACCGGCGATGCCGATCACCCGGGTCTGCAACTCCGGCGGTATCCGCTCGTAGAGCGCCACCCCGAGCAGCGGGTTGACCGCCGCGATGCCGATTCCGGACAGGAACGTCACCACCAGCACCACCGGCAGTTCGTCGCTGATCGCCAGCGCCACCAGCCGGGGTGTGCCGGCGACCAGCGCGCCGAGCAGGAACGTCAGCCGCCGGGGCAGCCGGGGCCCGAGCGCGGTGAACACCAGGTTGCCCAGCAGCGCGCCCGCCGAGAACGCCGCCAGCACCAGTCCGAGGCCGCTCGGGCCGTGCAGCTCCCGGGCGACCCAGACCGGGATGTAGACGGCCACGCTGGCGTTGGCCACCATGTTCAGTGCCGAGACGACGGCGAGCATGCCGAGCAGCGGCCGGTCCCGACCCAGGTAGCGGAAACCGCCCCGCAGCGCGCGTAGGTAACTCTCCGGCTGGGCGGGTTGCGCCGGGGCGACCGGCGGGCGGACCAGGACGCCGATCAGCAGCGCGCAGACGCCGAAGCTGGCCGCGTCGACGAGGAGCGCCTGGGTCACCCCGAACGCGGCGATCAGCAGGCCGCCGACGGCGGCGCCGAACAGGGTCACCACCCGGCTGAGTCCGTCGTACGCGGAGGTCAGCCGGATCAGCGGCACTCCGGCGGCCGCCGCGGCCGGGCGGAACATCACGTGCTTCACCCGGTCCCCGATGCCCCGCAGCGCGCCGGCCACCGCGACGAGCGCCACCAGCGGGGCGAAGCCCAACCACGGGGTCAGCGCGACGACGACCATCGCCACGGCGCTGCCCGCGTCGCAGAGGATCGAGGTACGGCGCAGGCCGAACCGGTCCGCCCAGGGCGTGCCCAACGCGCTGGACAGGAGGTACGGCAGGGTCTCGGCGAACGCGACAAGGCCCATCCTGGTGGGGCTGCCGGTGGTGACGAGCACCAGCCACGGGATGGTCACCACCGAGATGCGGGTGCCCAGGTTGGAGATCAGGTCCGCGCTGACCAGGATGACCAGTTGCCGGCGGGGAGTCACGCCCCGACCGCCGCCGCCCGCCGCGCCGCGTACCGCGCGCGCAGTGCCCGCTTGTCCACCTTCATCGACCGGTTCACCGGCAGCCGGTCGACGAACTCCACGGTCGCCGGCGCCCACATCTCGTTCAGCTCGGCGGTCACCAGGTCGATCAGCTCCGCCCCGGCGACCGCCGCGCCCGGGGCGAGCACCACGTACGCGTACGGGACCTCACCGGCCGTCTCGTCCGGTACGCCGATCACGGCGGCGGCCCGTACCCGCGGATGCCCGGCCAGCACGTCCTCGATGGGGCGGCAGAAGATCGGCCAGCTCCGTCGTTGCGTGAGGATCGCGTCGTCTGCCCGGTCGACCAGGTAGAGGTAGCCGTCGTCGTCGAGGTGACCGATGTCGCGGGTCCGCACCCAGCCGTCGACGAGCGTCCGCGCGGTCAGCTCCGGCTGGCCGTGGTAGCCGGCGAAGCGCAGCCGGGTGTGCACCCACACCACGCCGTCGCGGCCGGTCGGCAGCACGGTGCCGTCGTCGCCGCGGATCTCGATGCGGACGTCGCCGTAGGGCCGCCCGCAGGAGCCCAACCGCTGCGGGTGCTCCGGATCGTCGGTCAGCCCGGGCAGCGCGGTGATCACGACGGCCTCGCTGAGGCCGTACACGATGCGCAGCACCGGGCCGAACCGCGCGATGGCCTGGCGCAGCCGGGCGGGCGCCGCGGGCCCGGCGCCCACGTTGAACATGAACATGGCGGAGAAGTCCGCGCCGACGAGCGCCGGGTGGTCCAACACCTCGTAGAGCATCGGCGGGGTGACGAAGGTGGAGTTGATCCGCTCCCGCTGCACGGTGTCCACGAAGGCCGCCGGGTCCCAGTCGTCGCGCAGGAACAGCACCCCGCCGGTGAACAGGTTGAACAGCGTGGTGATCTGCCCGCTGGCCAGCCACATCGGCGAGTGCGACAGGTGCCGCAGCAACGGGAGCCCGGCGTCGCGAAAGTCGGCGGCCAGGGCGAGGATCTGGGCGTAGAAGCTCTCCCGGTGGTGCACCAGCTTGGGGCTTCCGGTGGTGCCGCTGGTCTGTAGGAACGACTCGGGCATCGGCACGACCGCCGGCAGGTTCGTCACGTCGGCGTCGGTGTCGGCGGTGAGGTCGGGGCCGGCGCCGCCCGCGCCCAGACAGCACACCGGTGTGCCGGGCAGCGCGGCGGCCAGCTCCGGGCCCAGTCCGGCCCGGTCCCGGGCGTCGTAGACCAGGGCGTCCGGGCGGGCCAACCGGAGGAACTCGTCGACCTCCCGGCGCGCGGTCACCGGGGCGACCCACATCGTCCGGCAGCCGAGCAGGTGCAGGGCGAGCTGGAGCAGCGGACCCTCCACCGCGTTGCCGACCGTCACCAGCACCGCCGACCCGGGCCGTACGCCGTGCCGGGTCACCGTCGCGGCCATCGCCCGGACCCGCGCGGCGGCGTCGGTGTAGGTGAGGCGGCGACCGGCGCCGACAAGCGCCTCCCGGTCGCCGAACTCGGCGAAGAGGTCCAACACCCTGTGCACGTAGCTCGTCTCGTGCCCGGGTCCGTCAGTCATCCGGCAGCCCCCATCCCCAGAAAGCGGCGGTCCCGGGCAGCTCCCGGTGACGACGCGACGGTGGCGCGCTCGGGCGACCGCACCGCCGCCGCCTGGAAGCCTAGGCGCGAAACGGCTGGTCGGAACCGTGCCGACGGGCGATCCGACGGGCCCGCCGGACATTTGATCGCGTCGATCAGGTTGATTGACGCCCGTCAGCGGCGGCGGCTAGGTTTCTGGACCATCGTCCAGGCGGGCGCCGTCAGCGGACGGCCCTGGGCTGCCACACGATGGAGGTTCCATGGCAACGGCAACCCCGAAGAGATGGCCTGTCATCGCCGCCGCGGTCGCGCTGCTTGTCGTCGGCGCACCCGCCGTCGTCGCCAGCGCCGGTCCGTCCGGCACCGCCGCCGGCCGACCCGACCGCACCGAGTGGGCGGGCAGTTGGGCCACCGCGGTCACCCGGGGCAACTCGGTCGGACTGACCAACACCGGCCTCAACGACCAGAGCGTCCGGATGATCGTGCACGTGTCGGTGGGCGGACCGGCGCTGCGGGTACGCCTCAGCAACCTGTACGGCGAGCAGGCGGTCACTGTCGGCCGCGCCACCGTCGCCCGGCCGAACACCGCGACCCCCGACGACCTCTCCGACATCGACGCGACGTCGGTGCGCCCACTGACCTTCACCGGCGCCGCCACGGCGACCATGAACCGGGGCGCCGAACTCCTCAGCGACCCGCTGGCCTTCCCGGTCGCGGACGACAGTGACCTGGTGGTCACAGTGCACTTCCCGACGCCGACCGGCCCGACCACGTTCCACGGGCAGTCCCAGCAGGCCAACTTCATCGGCGCGGGGGACCTGACCGGGGCGGCCGGGGGCAGCGGGTTCACCACCCGTCCCACCTGCTGCTGGTTCTTCCTCTCCGGCATCGACGTGCGGCGCGGGGGCAGTCCCGGCGCGCTCGTCGTGCTCAGCGACTCCATCGGTGACGGCAACGGCAGCACCGTCAACGCCAACCGGCGCTGGCCCGACCTGCTCTCCGACCGGCTGCTCGCCGACCGGCCGGACAAGCGCACCCCGGGCGTGCTCAACCTGAGCCTGGCCGGCAACCGGCTGAACCACGAGGGCACCGAGCCGGGCGACGGGAACTACCCGGGCTACTACCAGCTCGGCCCGAACGCGGCCGCCCGGCTCAACGAGGACGTCTTTCCCCAGACCGGGGTGCGCACCGTCGTCACCCACCTGGGCATCAACGACATCTGGATGTCGAACGACACGCCCGAGGCGATCATCGCCACCCTGCGGCAGATCAACCAGCAGCTCCAGCAGCGCGGGCTGACCAGCCTGGTGGCCACGCTGACGCCGTACGAGGGGCACGGCGCGTCGGGCGTGTGGACGCCGCAGAAGGAGGCCACCCGCCAGGCGGTGAACGCGTACCTGCGCGGCAGCCGGGAGTTCGACGGGCTGCTCGACTTCGACCGGGTGGTGCGCGACCCGGCGCGGCCCAGCCAACTGCTGCCCGCGTACGACTCGGGCGACCACATCCACCCGAACGACGCCGGCAACCAGGCGCTGGCCAACGCCGTGCCGTTGCGGCTGCTCGGTCTGTGACCCGGGCCGGGGGCGGCGGGTGACTCCCGCTGTCCCCGGCCACCGACATCGGCGGGAAGGAGTTGGCAGTGGACGTGGAGGAGATACTCACCGGCCTGTACAGCGAACAGGGCAGACAGGATCCCTACCCGTGGTACGCGGACCTGCACCGGCTCGGCCCGATCAGCGCCGTGCCGGCGCGCGCCGAGCACCGGACGGTGGCCGCTGTCGCTGTCGGCTACGACCTCGTCGACGGGTTGCTGCGCGATCCGGAGTGGACGAAACAGCCGCCGCCAGGGTGGGAGGAGCAGGAGATCCTGCGTACCTTCCAGACCTCGATGATGTTCGTCAACCCGCCCGATCACACCCGGATGCGGCACGTCTTCTCCCGCACCTTCACGCCGCGCCGGCTCGGCGCGCTGGAACCGGTGATCCTGCGGGTGGTCGACGAGCTGTTGGACCGGATGGCGGACGCCGGGGAGGGCGTCGTCGACTTCGTGGCCGACTTCGCGTACCCGATTCCGGCCCTGGTGATGGCCGAGTTCATCGGTATCCCGGCCGCGGAGTTGCCCTGGTACCGCGAGCGGGTGGACTGGATCGACGAGTTCCTGGACGTGGCGGGGAAGACCCCGCAGCGGCTGGCCGCGGCCAACACCGCCGCGCGGGATCTGCGGGCCTTCTACCGGGAGCTGCTCGCGCATCGCCGCCGGGTGCCCGGGGAGGACCTGCTCAGCGGGTTGGTCGAGGCGCTCGACTCCGGTGAGGTGGAGCTGACCGAGGACGAGCTGGTCAGCAACCTGATCGTGCTGTTCAACGCCAGCTTCGTCACCACCGTCTACATGTTCAGCAACGGGCTGCCGTTGCTGTTGGCCCAGCCGGAGACGGTCGCGGCGCTGCCCACCGACGCCACGCTGGCACCGGGCTGCGTGGACGAGGTGCTGCGGTTGGCGAGCCCGGTGCACTTCCTGGCCCGAGCCGCGCCGGCCGACACCGTGCTGAACGGCGTGCCGGTCGCCCAGGACGACAACGTGCTGATCCTGATCGGGGCGGCCAACCGGGACCCGTCCCGCTTCTCCGACCCGGACACCTTCGACCCGACCCGTTCCGGCCCCCCGTCGCTGGCCTTCGGCGTGGGCCTGCACTTCTGCCTCGGCGCGGCGGTGGCGCGGTTGGAGGGACGCCTCGCGTTACCCCGACTGTTCGCCAGGTTCCCCGCGCTGACGGTCACCGAAACGCCGACGTACAGCGGCAGCCTGTTCCTGCGCGGCATCGACAAGCTGCTGGTCAGCACCGGCGGATAGGAGCGACATGGCAGTGCACCCGGAGGTGGCCGCGTACCGGGCGGCCCGTGCCGCGGCCGGCACCCCGCCGCTGTACGCGCAGACCCTCATCGAGGCGCGCACCGCGGACCTGGCCGCGATCCGCGCCGGCACCGGCGCGGTCGAGCCGGTGACCGAGGTACGCGACGAGCGGTTCCCCGGCCCCGCCGGGGAACTGCCCCTGCGCGTGTACCGGCCGGCCGGGTCGGGTCCGCTGCCTACCCTGCTGTACTTCTTCGGCGGCGGCTGGACCCTCGGCAGCATCGACACCGCCGACGGCATCTGCCGTCGCCTGGCCAATGCCGTGCCCTGCCAGGTGATCACCGTCGGCTACCGCCTCGCCCCGGAGCACCCGTTCCCGGCGGCGGTGCACGACTGCCACGCCGCCACCTCGTGGGTCGCCCGGCACGCCGACCGGCTGGGCGTGGACCCGACCCGGCTGGCGGTGGGCGGGGACAGCGCCGGCGGCAACCTGGCCGCCGCGGTCACCCTGCTCAGCCGGACGGACGGGCCCCCGCTCGCGGCGCAGCTGCTGGTCTACCCGAACACCGACCAGAGCGGCGAACCGGCCGGGGACGACGACCCGGCGCTGTTCAATCGTCGATCGGTCGCCTGGTACCGGGCGCACTACCTGGCCGACCCGGCACACGCCCGGGATCCGCTGGCGTCGCCGCTGCTCGCCGACGACCTGTCCGGGTTGCCGCCGGCGCTGGTGATCACCGCCGAGCTGGACCCCCTGCGCGTCGAGGGGCAGCGGTACGCCGAGCGGCTGCGCGACGCCGGTGTGTCCACCCGGTCGGAGCACTACCCGGGCATGATCCACGGGTTCTTCGCCATGCCGGCAAGCTTCACCGACGGACGGCGGGCACAGGGGAGCGCGGCGGCGTTCCTCCGCGAGCGCTTCGGCCTGTCGGGCGGGCCCGGGTTCGACGTGGCTGGCGCGCCAACGGGCACGGCGGCGGGCGATGGGTGAGCGGGTGCTGGCCGACCTGCCGGCCGTGGCGCTCGCCGACTACGCCGAGCGGGCGCGGGCCGTGCTGCCACCGGACGTGTGGGACTACGTGGCCGGCGGCAGCGCCTCCGAGGTGACCCTCGCCGCGAACCGTCGCGCGCTGGACCGGGTCGCGGTGCTGCCCCGGGTGCTGCGCGGGGTGGACACCGTCGACCTCGGCACCCACCTGCTCGGTCGTCGGTACGCCATGCCGGTCGGGGTGGCGCCGATGGCGTACCAGCGGCTGCTGCACCGGGACGGGGAGCGGGGTCTCGCGGCGGCGGCCGGTGCGGCCGGGATCCCCTACCTGGCGAGCACGCTGGGCAGCACACCCATCGAACAGGTCACCGGGGCGGGCGCGGACGTCTGGTTCCAGCTCTACTGGCTGCGTGACCGGGCCCTCGTCCGGGACCTGCTGGACCGGGTCGTCACGGCCGGGTGTCGGGCGCTGGTGGTCACAGTGGACGTGCCGGTGCTCGGCAGACGTCCCCGGGACCTACGCAACGCGTTCCGGCTGCCGGCCGAGGTGGTCGCCGCGAACCTCCCCGACGGTCGGGACGCGCTGGCGCACTCCGGTGCGCCAGGGGTGTCCGCGATCGCCGCGCACACCGCCGCGTCGTTCGCGCCGGCGCTGCGCTGGGCGGACCTGGCGTGGCTGCGCGAGCAGGTCGACCTGCCGCTGGTGGTCAAGGGGCTGTTGGACCCGCGCGACGCGACCGAGGCGGTACGGATCGGCGCGGACGCGGTGGTCGTCTCCAACCACGGCGGGCGGCAACTGGACGGCTCGCCGGCAAGCGTCACCATGCTGCCGGAGGTCGTCGACGCGGTCGGGGACGGCTGCCGGGTGCTGCTGGACAGCGGCATCCGGGGCGGCACCGACGTGCTGCGGGCGCTGGCGTTGGGCGCGGCCGGGGTGCTGGTCGGCAGGCCGCTGCTCTGGGCCCTCGCAGCCGGTGGCGAACCGGCCGCCCGGCACGCGTTGGCGCTGCTGGCCACCGAGCTGACCGACGCGCTCACCCTGGCCGGCTGTGCCGACGTGGCGGCAGCCCGCGGGCTGCGCACCCTCGGGGTGGACTGAGGGGATGACCGCCGCCGAACCCGTCGACCTGACCGTCGCCGACCTGCACCCGGCGCTTGGTGATCCGGCGTTGACGTCGATGAACTTCCTCAACGAGGTTTCCGAGCGCTACCCGGCGGCGGTGTCCCTCGCGGCCGGCCGACCGTACGAGGAGTACTTCGACCTGGCGGCGGTGCACCGGCACCTGGACACGTTCCACCGGCACCTCGTCGACGACCTCGGGCACTCGCCCGAGCAGGCCCGGCGACTGCTGCTCCAGTACGGCCGGACGAAGGGCATCGTGCACCACCTGATCGCCCGCAACCTCGCCGTCGACGAGGGGATCACCGTCGACCCGGAGGACGTCGTGGTGACTGTCGGCTGCCAGGAGGCGATGTTCCTGGTGCTGCGGGCGCTGCGGGCCGGGCCGACGGATGTGCTGCTCGCTGTCGCACCGACCTACGTCGGGCTGACCGGGGCGGCCCGGCTGGTGGACCTGCCGGTGTGGCCGGTCGCCGGTGGGTCGTCCGGGGTCGATCTGGCCGATCTGGCCGCCCAGGCACGCCGCGTACGGGCGGCCGGGCTGCGGCCGCGCGCCTGCTACCTGATGCCGGACTTCGCCAACCCCTCCGGGGCCAGCATCGACACCGCCCACCGGCGGCGGCTGCTGGACCTGGCCGCCGAGGAGGACCTGCTGCTGTTGGAGGACAACCCGTACGGGCTCTTCCACAGCGACGACGGACCGCGCCCGCCCACCCTCAAGGCGTTGGACACCCGACGGCGGGTCGTCTACCTCGGCTCGTTCGCCAAGACCGTGCTTCCCGGCGCGCGGGTCGGGTACGTGGTCGCCGACCAGCGGGTGGCCGGCCCGGGCGGACGGGTCGGCCCGCTCGCCGACCAGCTCGCCATGATCAAGAGCATGGTCACGGTGAACACGTCGCCGATCGCGCAGGCGGTGATCGGCGGCCGGCTGCTGGAGCACGGATGCAGCCTGGTGGCCGGGAACACTCGGGAGCGGGCCGCGTACACCCGGAATCTGCGTCACCTGGTGGCCGGTCTGACCCGGCGCTTTCCGGCCGTGCCCGAGCGGCCGGCGGCGGTGCGCTGGACGGTGCCGGCCGGAGGGTTCTTCGTCGTGGTGACAGTGCCGTTCCCGGTCGACGACGCGTTGCTGGACCGCTCGGCGCGCGACTACGGGGTGCTGTGGACGCCGATGGCGCACTTCTACGACGACACCGCGCCGGTCCGCGCGTTGCGGTTGTCGGTCAGCGCGGTGACACCCGAGCAGATCGACGTCGGGCTGGATCGCCTCGCGGAGCTGATCACCGACGAGTTGGCCCGTCGAGCGGGTTGACACATCGCGTTCACCGGATGGCAACGCGCGACGGCCGGCGTACCGTCGTCCTGGGTGGACGGTCATAATGACCGCATGGTTGCCTGGGAGTACGCCCTGCTCGTCCGCCGCTATCAGGGACAGGGCCGCAATTTTCATGTGTCGTTCGTCTGGTACGCCCCGGACGGGTCCCGCAATGACATCACCGCCTTCGGTGACACCGCCATCGCGCACCTCAACCGCGCCGGCCGGGAGGGGTGGGAGCTGGTCTCCGCGGCCGAAGACGTGAACAACGTCCAGGGCAGCACCGAAGTGCACCGCTACCACCTCAAGCGCCCCCTGGCCTGACGGTCGCCGGCCCAGCGACAGCCCCGCTGCCGCCCCGCCCCGCCCCCGCCCCCGCCCGCGTCGCCCCCGCCCGCGTCGATCATGGAGTTGTGGTGGTGGACGAAAGTCGTGCACCAGCCCGTATCGGGCACCACAACTCCATGATCGACGAGAGCGGCCGGGCGGGGTCGGGGCGGGGCGGGGCGCTCAGCTCAGGTCGACGCCGGGGTAGAGGGGGTGCGGGGCCAGCAGGTCGGTCGCCTGCTGGGCGATCTTGTCGGCCAGGTCGGCGTCGAGGTTGTACCTCGCCTTGGACGGGGTGCCGTCGGCGTTGGCGCCGGCCGTGGTGTGGGCCAGCACGGTGTGGATCAGCTCCGCGGTCTGGTCCATCTCCGCGGTGCCGAGGCCCCGGGTGGTCAGCGCCGGGGTGCCGATCCGGATGCCGGACGTGTACCAGGCCCCGTTCGGGTCCTGCGGGACCGAGTTGCGGTTGGTGACGATGCCCGAGTCGAGCAGCGCCTGCTCGGCCTGCCGGCCGGTGAGCCCGTAGCCGGACACGTCGATCAGCACCAGGTGGTTGTCGGTGCCGCCGGTGACGAGCTTCGCGCCCCGGCGCAGCAGCCCCTCGGCGAGAGCCTGCGCGTTGTCAACGATCCGCTGCGCGTAGTCGGCGAAGTCGGGCCGGCGGGCCTCGGCGAGGGCGACGGCCTTGGCGGCCATCACGTGCGGCAGCGGGCCACCGAGCACCATCGGGCAGCCCCGGTCGACCTGGTCGGCCAGCTCCGGCTGGCAGAGCACCATGCCGCCGCGCGGGCCGCGCAGCGACTTGTGGGTGGTGGTGGTGACGATGTGCGCGTGCGGCACCGGGTCGAAGTCGCCGGTGAACACCTTGCCGGCCACCAGGCCGGCGAAGTGCGCCATGTCGACCATGAAGGTGGCGCCGACCGAGTCGGCGATCTCCCGCAGGATCCGGAAGTTCACCTTCCGGGGGTACGCCGAGTAGCCGCCGACCAGGATCAGCGGCTTGAACTCGCGGGCCGCCTCGGCGACCCGGTCGTAGTCGATCAGGCCGGTCGCCGGGTCGGTGCCGTAGCTGCGCTGGTCGAACATCTTGCCGGAGATGTTCGGCCGGAAGCCGTGGGTGAGGTGGCCGCCGGCGTCCAGCGACATGCCGAGCATCCGCTGGTTGCCCAGCTCGCGGCGCAGCGCGAACCAGTCGGCCTCGGTGAGGTCGTTGACCTGGCGGACCTGCGCCTTCTTCAGCGCGGGGGACTCCACCCGGTCGGCCAGCACCGCCCAGAACGCGACAAGGTTGGCGTCGATGCCCGAGTGCGGCTGCACGTACGCGTGCGCGGCGCCGAACAGCTCCCGGGCGTGCTCGGCGGCGAGCGCCTCGACGGTGTCGACGTTCTGGCAGCCGGCGTAGAAACGGCGGCCCACGGTGCCCTCGGCGTACTTGTCGCTGAACCAGTTGCCCATGGCCAGCAGCGTCGCCGGGGAGGCGTAGTTTTCGCTGGCGATGAGCTTGAGCGACTCCCGCTGGTCGGTCAGCTCGGCGCCGATGGCGTCGGCCACCCGCGGCTCGACGGCTCGGATCACCTCGAGGGCACTCCGGAATGCGGTGGACTCGGCGTTGTGCGACATGCGACCTCCAACAGACGTGCGGGAAGGCCCAGGCGCTCGGCAAACGTCCTCGTGACGGGGCCGCTCCCCGATGGTTGTCCATCCCCACGCGCCAGTAACGGCCCGCGCCGATCCTACCGGGCCGTCCGGGGCCGTCCCGGGCGACCTCCGTACGCCGCGCGTCGGAAGGGTTGGACGGCCGACGTCGGGGCACAGGTGGGGGAGATGCCACCGCCACCGGCAGGAGAGGAGTCCCCATCATGACCACACCGACCTCCGAGCGGCCGCTCGCCGTGGTGACCGGAGCGTCCAGCGGAATCGGGTACGAGTTGGCAGTGCGGTTCGCCGAGCACGGGTTCGACCTGATCGTGGCCGCCGAGGACGACGGCATCTCGGCGGCGGCCGAGAAGCTGCGCCGCGACGGCGGCCCGCAGGTCCAGCCGGTCCGCGTCGACCTGGCCCGCGAGCCGGGCGTGGAGGAGTTGGCGTCGACGATCGCCGCCACCGGGCGCCCGGTGGACGCCCTGGCGCTCAACGCCGGGCGGGGCGCCGGCGGGGCCTTCGTCGGCGGCACCGACCTGCGCGACGAGTTGGAGATCGTCGACCTCAACGTGCGCTCGACGGTGCACCTGGCCAAGCGGCTGCTGCCCGGCATGGTCGAGCGGGGCGCGGGCCGGGTGCTGTTCACCTCGTCGATCGCCTCCACCATGCCGGGGCCGTTCCAGGCGGTCTACAACGCCTCGAAGTCGTTCGTGCAGTCGTTCGCCGAGGCGCTGCGCAACGAGCTGAGGGACACCGGTGTCACGGTGACCGCGCTGATGCCCGGGCCGACCGACACGGAGTTCTTCGAGCGTGCCGACATGCAGGACACCCGGGTGGGCTCCGGCTCCAAGGACGACCCGGCGAAGGTCGCCGCGCAGGGCTTCGAGGCGCTGATGCGAGGTGACCAGACGGTCACCGCCGGCTCGTTGCTGAACAAGGTGCAGACCGCCGCCGGGAAGATCATCCCGGACAGGCTCAAGGCCGAGCAGCACCGGCACATGGCCGAGCCGGGTTCGGGCGACTGACCCCCGGCACACGACGAGGGGCCCGGCGTCGTGCCGGGCCCCTCGGTGTACGCGACCGACTCAGGCCGTCACCGCGTCCATCGCCTTCTTGATCGCCTTCGGCGCGGTGGGGGTACGCGGCGCGTCGGCCCGCAGCGCGATCATCCGCTCGCCGATCTCCTGGAGTTGCTTACGACCCAACGCGTCGCGGACCTTGGGGAACCACTCCTCCTCTTCCTCCTCGACGTGGTGGGTGACGTTCTCGATCAGCACCGTCGTCTTGGCGTTGAAGCGTTCGTCGTCGGCGTCCATGCTGGCCAGCTCGGCGCAGAGCACGTCGGCCACGTGATGCTCCTCGTACGACTCGAGGATGTCGTCCTCCAGGTCGGGCAGCAGGCGGCGGACCTCCGGGTACATCACCTCGTTCTCGAGGTACGTGTGCACGGTGAGGGCCTCCAGAATCTGGTCCACCAGCTTCTGCCGCTGGCTCGCCGGGCCCTCCTCGGCATCCTGGAAGGCTTTGAACAGGCGACGCATCTCCTTGTGGTCCTCTTTGAGCAGGACGATGGCATCTGTCGACACGGGTGTGACCTCCCTGGATCTCGTCTGGTGGGGTGATCGGTACCCAGGTGGTCGGCGCGGAAACAACGGATATGGGTGGATCAGACCATCGCCAACGTGCGGGGGATCTCGTCGAGCAGTTCCCGGGCGAGGAAACCGATCCGGCCGTAGCGGGGGATCAACCGCTGGCCGCTCACCGCGTGCGAGAACGAACCCCAGCAGGCGGCCTGCGCCGGGTCGGCGCCCCGGGACAGCAGCCCCGCCAGCAACCCGGCGAGCACGTCCCCACTGCCGGAGGTGCCCAACCCGGCGTCGCCGCTCTCCTCCCGCCACCCTCGGCCGTCCGGCGCGGCCACGTGCCCGTAGAGCGAGACGACCGCCTCGTACCGGCCGGCCAACTCGGCGGCCTCGGCGTCCAGGTCGTCGCCCGGGTCCCGGCCGAGCAGGTGCCGGGCCTCGGTGAGGTTCGGGGTGAGCACCACCGGCCGGCCCGAGCCGACCAGCAGGTCCGGTGCGTGACTGAGCGCACCGAGGGCGTACGCGTCGAGCACCAGCGACGTCTGCGGCCGGGCGGCCTCCAGGACCAGGCTCAGCAACCTGTTGGTCTCGTCGATCGCCTTCAGCCCCGGCCCGAGAGCCACCACGTCGGCCTGGGCGACCAGCTCGTCGAGCTGCCCGTCCCGGTCGGCGGCGACCGCGCCGTCGCGAGTCTCCGGCAGCCCGACCACCAGCGCCTCGGGCACCTGGATGCTCAGCGTGGCGGCGGTGGACTCGGCGGCGGCGAGCTGGAGCACCCCGGCGCCGGCGCGCAGCGCGGCCACCCCGGCGAGCAGCACCGCACCGGGGGTGAAGCGGGACCCGCCGACGACGAGCACTGTGCCCCGGCTCTCCTTGCCGCCGACCGGCACCGGTAGCGCCCAGTCCCGCAGCAACGCCGGCGTGATCACCTTCACCTCAGACCGGTTCGGCATGGATCTCGTCCTCCCTGGTCGGCTGGGCGCCCTGCCGGTGCAGGTGGCCGACCTCGTTGAATCCGCCCAGGACCAGCCGGTCCCGCGCGTCGGCGGACCAGTCGGTGATCGAGCAGTTGGCGATCACGTGCTCGCGGGTCAGCGCCATCAGGTCCGCCTCGGTCAGCCCCTCCACCAGATAGCGCAGCAGAAAGACGAGCGCGTCGTGGCCGAAGAGCAGGACCCGCTGGCCCTCGTGGTCCCGGCGCAGGTCGCCGAGCAGCGTGCGCAGCCGCAGCGCCACGTCGGTCCAGGACTCCCCGCCGGGCGGACGGTAGTAGAACTTGCCGAGCCGGGCCCGCCGCTCGGCCTCGTCGGGATACCGCCGGCGGACCCCGTGCCCGGTCAGGCCGTCGAGGATGCCCAGCTCCCGGTCGCGCAGCCGCTCGTCGCGGCTCACCGGCACCCCGGTGCCGTGCAGCGCCAACTCGGCGGTGTTGACCGCCCGCAGGTACGGCGAGACCACCGCGACGTCCGGCCGGCGGTCCGCGGGCAGCCCGGCCAGCCAGCGGCCGGTGGCCCGCGCCTGCTCCTCGCCGGTGGGGGAGAGCGGCACGTCGGCGTCGCGGTGACTGAGCCCGATCAGCTCCTCGCCGGACGCCTCGGCGTGCGTCGCCGCCACGTTCGCGGTGCTCTCACCGTGCCGGATGATCCAGAGCGTTGCCAGTTCCGCCATGCCGACCCCCTACCCGGGGGCCGGCGGCGGTAATCGCGCCCGCTCAGCCGCGCCGTTGCAGCAGGGCGACGGTCATCCCGGTCACGTGGGTCAGCTGGGCCAGTTGGTACCGCTCGCCGAGGACGGCGGCCGCCTTCTTCGACAGCCCGGTCATCGGTGTGTCGGTGACCGTCGGCTGCACCAACCACAGCCGTGGCTCGTCCCGCAGGCAGCTCGCCGGGTCGGCGCAGTCCGCGGCGAACAGCTCGTTGCGCTGGGCCGCGGTCCGCGCCTGGAACACGTTGCGCGGGGAAACGTCCGCCGGGAGGTAGTACCGGACGCCGGGCTCGGTCAGCCACCACCAGACGTCGCCCACGACGAGGCCGTCACCGGGCTGGTAGCCCGCCTCGATGACCCGTGCCGCCTGCGAGTAGGACAGTGGCTCGAAGGCCCTCGCCCGGGGGTAGGTGTACCAGCCGTGCGAGTACTCCCCGCGCATCGCGAGCTGACCGGGCACGGACAGCGCGGCCACGACCACCAGCCCGGCGGCCACCAGCGGGGTACGGCGCAGCACGGCGAGCCCCGAGCCGGCCAGGACCGCCCAGGCCGGCAGCAGGAACAGCAGGTACTTGGAGAAGAAGTAGTTGATCTCGCCGGTCGAGGCCACCAGGATCACCGGCACCGGCAGCACCGCGACAAGCGTCGCGCTCACCGTCCGGGTCAGGGCGTCGCGGCGCAGGTGGGTCAGCAGACCGATGGTGGCCAGCGCGGTCACCGCGGCGGCGAGCAGCGTCGAGCCGTACGCCTGCTCCCAGACCGTCCAGGGCGAGCTGTCCGGGATCCAGCTGATCTGCCGCCCCGCCTGTTTCATCCCCCGCAGGATCACCGGCGCGGCGAGCGCCACCCCGCCGAGGGCGGCGAGCGGGAACCAGGCCAGCGACCACCAGGCGCGTTTGCGCCAGCAGTGGAGCAGGACGGCGGTGCCGTGCCCGACCAGGAGGGTCAGCGCGACCACGTTGACCAGGCCGATGCCGGCCACCGCGAGGGTGTACGCCGCCCAGCGCAGCAACCCGGGCCGCTCCAGCGCGCGGAGCAGGAACAGGGTGGCCGCCGCCGCGGCGAGGACGACGAAGGCGTACGAGCGGGTCTCCTGCCCGAACCGGGTGACGGTGGGCACGAGGGCGAACACGAACCCGGCGGCGACACCCGTCGGGTGGTCGAACAGCCGCCGCCCCGCCAGCGCCACGCAGGCGGTGGCCAGGGTCATCGCCAGCGCCGACGGCAGGCGTACCGCGATGGGGCCGGTGCCGAACAGCGTCGTCCAGGCGTGCATGAACAGGTAGTAGGCCCCGTGCACGGCGTCGACGTTGGCCAGCATGCCCCGGATCTGCCCGGTGGAGCGGGTCGCCACGTCGATGGTGACCAGCTCGTCGTGCCACATCTCCGGGCTGCCGAGCCGCCACCCGACGGCGACCGCGGCGAACGCCGTCGGCCAGAACCAGACGCTGAGCGCCAGCCGGCGGGCGAGCGGGACCGGCCGGCGGTCCGGCCCGGTGGGCGGGGGAGGACTCCCCGCGTCGGTCTGCGCGGGCTGCGCGTCAGTGGCAACGGCGCGGTTCGACATCGGCGTCCGATCGGGGGGCGGGTTACGGGGCGCGACGATGATAGCGCCCACGAGGGCCGGCTCCCGCGCGTGATCGGCCCGATCCGGGAGCGTGCCCGCTCGGTTCGGCGATGGCCGATCGTGGGGACGGGCCTGATAATGTGGCCGCGCCCGTCGAGCATTTCCACCACGCACAGTGAGGCCAACCGACCCAATGATTGTCGACATTATGCTGCCGTACTACGGAAGCGTGCCCCTCATGCAGGCGGCGGTGCGCAGCGTGATGGCGCAGAGTGACCCGGGTTGGCGTCTCACAGTGGTCGACGACGGCACCGAGCCGGGCGTGCCGGAGTGGTTCGCGGGCATCGACGACGAGCGGGTCCGCTACCAGCGCAACGAGCGCAATCTGGGGATCACCCGCAACTACCGCAAGTGCGTCGGTCTCGCCGAGCACGAGTACCTGGTGATGATGGGCACCGACGACATCATGCACCCCAACTACGTCGCCACAGTGCGATCGGTGATCGAGCAGTACCCGGGCGTCGGCATGGTCCAGCCGGGGGTCGAGATCATCGACGCCGAGGGCACGGTGGTCAACACCATCGTCGACCAGGCGAAGCGGCGGATCTACGCCCCCCGGATCGACTCCCGCGAACTGATGGGAGGTGAGGACCTGGCGGCCAGCCTGCTGCGGGGCTGCTGGTTCTACTTCCCGTCGATCTGCTGGCGGACGGACGCGCTCAAGGCCGTCGACTTCCGCGAGGAGTTCCAGGTCATCCAGGACCTGGCCCTGGTGATCGACCTGATCCAGCGCGGTGAGCAGATGGCCGTCGACGACACCCTCTGCTTCCAGTACCGGCGGCACGCGGTCAGCAAGTCCGCCGCCGACGCGGTCAACGGCTCCCGGTTCACCGAGGCGCGGGCGTTCTTCCTCGACGTCGCCCGCCGGATGGACGAGCAGGGCTGGCCGCGCGCGGCCCGCGCGGCCCGCAGCTACACCTCTTCTCGCCTACACGCCATCACCCTGCTGCCGACGGCTGTCCTCTCCGGCAAGATGGCCGGCGTGCGCAGCCTGTCCCGGCACGCGTTCGGGCCGGGCCGATGACCGACGACAGCCAGGGGGACGCCATGACCGTCAGACCACGACGTCCGGCGGAGGACGCGGCGCCGCAGCCGGTGCGGGTGGTGGTGCTCGGCGGCACCGGCTTCCTCGGCCGACCGATCTGCCGCGCGCTGGCCGACCAGGGCCACTCCGTTGTCGCTGTCGCGCGTACCCCGAAGACGATCGGCCCGGGTGTCGAGGTCCGCGCACTGGACCTGGCCGCCGCCGACGTCGACGAGATCAGCGCGGTGCTGCGTGACCTCGACCCGGACGTGGTGATCAACGCGGCGGGCGGGATGTGGGGTCTGTCCGAGGCCCAGATGCTCGCTGTCAACGTCACGCTCGTCGAGCGGCTGGTGCAGGCGGCGGGCCGACTGCCCGGGCGGGTCCGGGTGGTCCAGATGGGCAGCGTGCACGAGTACGGGCTGGTCCCGGTGGACACGTCGATGCCCGAGCAGTTGACCCCCGCGCCGGTGATGCCGTACGGCGAGTTCAAGCTGCGCTGCACCGAGGCGATCACGGCGGCGGACCGGCAGGGTCTGATCGAGGGCGTCACGCTGCGGGTCGGCAACGTCATCGGCGCCGGCCAGCCGGGGCACAGCCTGCTCGGGGTGGTCGCGGGCCGGCTGCGCGACGCCCAGCGGGCCGGTACGCGGGCCCGGCTGGAACTCGCTCCGCTCGGCTCCCGGCGTGACTTCATCGGCCTCAGCGACGTGGTCGCCGCCGTGCTGCTGGCCGCGACCCGCCCCGACGCGCCCGGCCGCGTGATCAACATCGGTCGGGGGGTGGCGGCCAGCGCGCGTGATATGGTCCGGCTCCTCATCGACGTGAGTGAGGTGCCGACCGATCTGGTCGAGGCCGAGCAGACCGGCCCCGCCGAGACCAGCTGGCAGCGACTGGACGTCAGGTTGGCTGCCGAGGTGCTCGGCTGGTCGCCGAGCGACGACCTGCACACCGAGATGAAGCAACTGTGGGAGCACGCCGGCGCCGAGGTGCCCGCCTGATGCCGAGAGGTTTCCTGACCGTATGACAACCCCCGCCCTCATTCGGTCCCGTGGCACGTTGGCCGACCTGCTCTCTGGCCGGAGCAACGGCATCGGGCTGATCCGGCTCTGCCTCGCCGTCGGCGTCGTGCTGTCGCACTCCAAGCCGCTCGGCTTCGGTGCCGCCGACCTCGGCTACACCCTGACCGGTCGGCAGACCAACGTCGGCACCATGGCCGTGTACGGCTTCTTCGTGCTCTCCGGCCTGCTGATCACCCGCAGCGCCCGGCGTACCGGCCTGATCCGCTACGCCTGGCACCGCGCCCTGCGGATCCTGCCCGGTCTCTGGGTCTGCCTGCTGATCACCGCGCTGGTGATCGCCCCGCTCGTCGCGTTGCGCGAGCACGGCACCACCGCCGGCTACTTCGACAATCCCGGGGAGCCGGGCGGCCCGCTGGCCTACCTGCGCGGCAACTGGTGGACAGGTGTCGAGCAGTACGGCATCCACGACCTGTTCATCCAGTCCACCCCGTGGGGTCGCAAGACCAGCACCAGCGTCTTCAACGGCGCGCTGTGGTCACTGAAGTACGAGATGTTCTGCTACGTCGTGGTGGGCGTGCTGGCGGCGACCGCCGTGCTGCGCCACGCCCGCCGGTTCGTGCTGGTCCTGACCGTCGTGCTCTACCTGAGCATCCTTCAGGACTGGGTGAACACCGGGCAGATCAGCGGCCCGGCGTCGACGGCGGGCTGGACCTTCGATGCGCCACTGGTCGGCCCGATGAGCTTCCACTACATCGTCTACCTCGGCTTCCTCTTCGCCCTCGGCGCGACCTTCGACCTCTACCGGGAGCGGGTGCCGATCAGCGACGTGCTGGGCATCGGCGCGGCGGTGGCGCTCGGGTTGTCCCTGCTCGTCGGTGGGTTCTTCGTCATCGGGCTGCCCGCGTTCGCGTACCTGCTGGTGTGGCTGTCGGTGCGGCTGCCGCGCCAGGTGCACTGGGTGGGCCGCAAGAACGACTACTCGTACGGCATCTACATCTACGGGTTCATCTTCCAGCAGTTGATGGCCAGCCTCGGCTGGAACCGTTGGGGTTACGTGCCGTTCGCGGCCATGTCGGTCGCTGTCGCCTTCGCCGCCGCGTTCCTGTCCTGGAAGCTCGTCGAGCAGCCGGCGCTGCGGTTGAAGGACTGGACGCCGGGCTTCGTGGCCCGCCGGTCGTCGCAGCGGGTGCCCGTCGAACAGCAGACCGCGGTGGCCGAGGAGCCGCCCTCGACGCCGCCGGCGCAGGTCGGCGGTCCGACCGAGGAGCTGCCACAGCAATCCGCCACGCTGGTTCCCGGCCGCTAGGGCCTACGTGCCCGCCCCCGAGCCGTACGCTCGGGGGCGTGGCCACGGCGGCGGAGGAGATCCAGGTGGGGGAGCGGCTGGTCCGCGTCTCCAGCCCCGACAAGCCGTACTTCCCGGAGCTGGGGCTCACCAAGTTGGACGTGGTGCGCTACTTCCTCTCCGTTGGTGACGGGGTCCTGCGCGCGTTGCGGGACCGGCCGACGATGCTGGAACGCTGGCCGCGTGGCGTCTTCGAGGGCGCGACGATCGCCACCCGGCAGACCAACCGGGGCGACGCGTTCTACCAGAAGCGGCTGCCGGCGGGCGCGCCCGAGTGGGTGCGCACCGCGCACATCACCTTCCCCAGTGGCCGGACCGCCGACGAGGTCGCGCCCAGCGAGTTGGCAGTGGTGATCTGGGCGGCCAACCTGGGCACCCTGCGGTTTCACCCCTGGCCGGTCACCGCGGCCGACGTGGAACGCCCCGACCAGTTGCGCATCGACCTCGACCCGATGCCCGGCGTCGGTTTCGAGCAGGTGGTGCCGGTGGCCCGCGAGGTCAACGCGTTCCTGGCCGAGCTGGGCATGACCGGCTACCCGAAGACCACCGGCGGGCGGGGCCTGCACGTCTACCTGTCGATCGAGCCGCGGTGGAGCTTCGGCGAGTGCCGTCGGGCGGTGCTCGCGTTGGGCCGGGAGATGCAGCGCCGGCTGCCGGAGCTGGTCACCACCACCTGGTGGCGCGACAAGCGGGACCGCCCGGTCTTCGTCGACTACAACCAGATGTCGCGGGACCACACGATGGCCTCGGCGTACTCGATCCGACCGACGCCCCAGGCTCTGGTGTCGACACCGCTGACCTGGGCGGAGCTGGACGACGCCCGGCCGGAGGACTTCGACGTGCGCACCGTGCCGGCCCGCTTCGCCGAGCGCGGCGACCCGCACGCCGGCCTGGACGGCGACCGGCACTCGTTGGCGCCGCTGCTGGAGTTGGCCGACCGGGAGGGGCTGGAGGCCCCACCCGAACGGTGAGGTCCGGCCCGGCCCGGCGGGTCACAGGTCGGCGAGCACGGGCTTGAGCGCGGCGCCCACCTGGGGTGCGAGGGTCGTCGAGTAGGTGGCGCTCAGGTGGTGCGCGTCGCGCCACACGAGCACGCCGCCGATGACGGGGGCGCACCGGTCCGCGGGGCAGATCCAGTCGTTCAGGTCGATCAGGTGGGCGCCGGTCAGCCCCTCGGCCGCCTCTTCCTGAGCGGGACCGCCCCCGCGACCCAGGACCTCGTCCCGGCTGTCGGCGCACTTCGTCAGGCGGTTCGGGTTCTTCGACACGCACTCGGCGACGTCCTTCAGGTGCAGCGGCGTGTCCCGCAGCACCACCACCGGCATCTTCTCCGCGATCATGCCGCTCCACGTCTCGCGCAGCTCGCGGACCAGCGCGGACCGCCATTTGGACGTGGGCTCGCCGTGGACCGGGTACTCGGCGTTGGTCACGACCAGCAGGTCGGGGCGACCCGCGCCGAGCAACGTCTCCCGCACCTTTCTGTTCCACTCCGTGCATGAGGTGTAGGGCCTGCCGTTCAGGGAGATCTCCGCCGTCAGGAACGGGCAGCCGCCCTTGGTGTAGGTGGCGAGGCGCCACCCGTTGGTCTCCGCCGCCAGTCGCATGGCGGGGACCCACTGATCGGCATGGGAGTCGCCGGCGAGCGCGATCGTGGTCGCCGAGTTCATCTTCCCGTAGACGCACACCTCCGGCGTCGCGGACTCCAACGACACGTGGCAACTCTTCGTCGCCTGCAACAGCGGCGCGTCCTGGGCCGCCCGCGCCGGCTGGGGCGTGATCGAGTCGACGGTGTCGACGGGCACCCCGGCCCGGCTGGTGCGGGGGGATGCGCCGAGCGCCGCCGCGCCCGGCGCGGCCGGTGGCGTCGTCTGCGCGGAGCCGCCGGGCACCTGGCCCATGATGACCGACGACGGTGGCGTCGTACCCGCCGACGACGGGATGGCCAGTTGGAACGTCAGGCCGGCCAGCGCTGCCACACCGGTGCAGACGGCCCCGATGCGCAGGGCGGAGGTTGGCCGGTCGGCGAGGGTCGGTGACCGGCGCACCGGGTTCTCGATGAAGTGGTACGTGAGCGCGGCGGGGACCGCCGAGGCGGCCACGACGGCGAGCGCGGGGCCAACGCCGAGGTCACCGAACTGCGCCTGCGCGGCGACCAGCACCGGCCAGTGCCACAGGTACAGCGAGTAGGAGATCCCACCGACATAGCGCAGCGGCTGGCGGCCCAGCAGCAGGACGGGTCCGGCGCGGCCGGCGGCCGGCCCGAACGCGATCACCGTGGCGGTGCCGAGGGTGGGGCCGAGCGCGGCGTAGCCGGGGAAGCCGGCCTCGGTGGTGATCAGCGCGGCCGAGGCGCCGACGGCGATCAGCCCGGCCCAGGCCAGCGGCACTGCCACCAGGCGCGGTGACCGGCGCAACCAGATCGCCGTGACGGCGACGGTGCCGCCGAGGGCCAGCTCCCACATGCGGGTGGTGGTGACGAAGTACGCCGACGGGTCGGTCGGCGAGACGTACAGCGCCCAGGCGAACGAGGGGACCGCGATCAGCGCCAACCCGAGCAGGTAGAGGCCGCGGCCACCATGCCCCCGGCGGCGGGCGAACCACCCGAGCGCGATCAGCAGCAGCGGCCACACCAGGTAGAACTGCTCCTCGACGGCGAGGGACCAGAAGTGCTGGGCGATGCTCGCGGCGTCGTTGGCGGCGACGTAGTCGGCGGACTGCTCGGCCAGCCGCCAGTTCATGGCGTAGCAGGCGCTGGCGATGACGTCCCAGGCGGTGGACGACCAGCGGCCACGGGGCAGGAAGACGTAGGTGAGCACCAGGGTCGCGAGCAGGACTGTCGCGGCGGCCGGGAGCAGACGCTTCGCCCGTCGGGCGTAGAAGTCGGTGAGCGAGAGCCGTCCACGGTTGTCGAGTTCCTCCAGCAGCAGACCGGTGATGAGAAAGCCGGAGATCACGAAGAACACGTCGACACCGACGAAACCGCCGGGCAGGTACGGCACTCCGGCGTGACCGAGGAGCACCAGCAGCACTGCCACTGCCCGCAGGCCCTCGATGTCCCCGCGGAAGGACCGCCCGCCGGTCGACGTCGGCCTTGTCGACGTCGGCCGGGTCGGTGGCGGGGCGGCTACCCTGGCCTGCTCCCACAACTCATTCGATATAGCCACGTCGCGGATAGTAGCGGCGTTCTGCGGTGATTCGGCTGTTTCGTCATCGTGCTAATGAATTCGTGTTATGGCCCCTACCGCCAGGGGCTCTGCGTTCCGCCGAACTCCTCGAAGACGAGCCAGGACCGCGTCGACAACACCCCGGCGATGCGCTGCACCCGGTCCAACACCACGTCCCGCAGGGCGGCGTTGTCCGGGGCCCGGACCAGGGCCAGCACGTCGTGTTCGCCGCTGAGCAACGCCACATGCTCGACGTAGCGCACCCGGGCCAGCTCGGCCGACACCTCCCGCCAGGTGTTCTGCTCGATCGTCAACGCCATGTACGCCGAGGTGCCCAACCCGGCCGCCTCGGGCGCCACCTGGGCGTGGAACCCGGTGATCACCCCGTCGCGCAGCAACCGCTCCACCCGCGCGTACGCGTTGGTGCGGGAGATGTGGATCCGTTCGGCGAGGGTGCGCACCGACGTCCGCCCGTCCCGGACCAGCTCGTCGAGGATCCGCCGGTCCACCTCGTCGAGGGCTCGTACCGATCGTCCCGATCCCGCCACCCGGTCTGCGTCCTCGCCGGTCTCCTGGCTCACTGGTAGTCCCTCCGCATGCCAACCGTCCCGCCTTCTGCGTGGATCTTGAGTCAATCATCCGACAGGCGGAAGCATAGGCTCACCACACGTCCCAGGAGGTTCCGCCGTGACGACCACTCCCCAGGCGGTCCGCAGGGCATCCCCGCGTTCGCGTCGAGCGGTCACCCCGCCCGACCCCGCGCGCCCGCTGCTGCCGAACACCGAACCCGTCCGCCTGCTCGACCCGACCGGCACGCCGCTGCCCGCCCGCGGCGACTATCCGGAGCCACCCGTCGAGGTGCTGCGCGAGTTGTACCGCCGGATGGTGCTCGGCCGCCGGTTCGACACCCAGGCGACAGCGCTGACCAAGCAGGGCCGGCTGGCCGTCTACCCCTCCTCGCGGGGCCAGGAGGCGTGCCAGGTCGGCGCGACGCTCGCGGTCCGCGACACCGACTGGGTCTTCCCCACCTACCGTGAGTCGATGGCGCTGGTTGCCCGGGGCATCGACCCGGTCGAGGTGCTCACCCTGCTGCGCGGCGACTGGCACTGCGGCTACGACCCGACCGAGGTTCGCACCGCGCCGCAGTGCACCCCGCTCGCCACCCAGTGCGTGCACGCCGCGGGTCTCGCGCACGGCGAGGCGTACCAGGGTCGCGACACAGTGGCGCTGGCCTTCATCGGCGACGGCGCCACCAGCGAGGGCGACTTCCACGAGGGAATGAACTTCGCCGCCGTGTTCAAGGCGCCGGTCGTCTACTTCGTGCAGAACAACAGGTACGCCATCAGCGTCCCGCTGTCCCGGCAGACCGCCGCGCCGTCGCTGGCCTACAAGGGCGTCGGCTACGGCGTACCCAGCGAGCAGGTCGACGGCAACGACCCGGTGGCGGTGCTCGCCGTGCTCACCCGCGCGGTCGCGCACGCCCGAGCCGGCAACGGGCCGTTCCTCGTCGAGGCGCACACGTACCGGATGGAGCCGCACACCAACGCCGACGACGCCAGCCGCTACCGCGACGGCGCCGAGGTCGACGCCTGGCGTGACCGCGACCCGATCGCCCGGCTGGAGACCTACCTGCGGGCCCGCGGGATCCTCGACGACGCGGCGATCGCCGCTGTCGCCGAGCAGGCCGAGGCGTACGCGGCGGACCTGCGGACCCGGATGAACGAGCAGCCCAGCGTCGACCCGTTGAGCCTGTTCGACCACGTCTACGCCGAGCCCACCCCGCAACTCGTCGAACAGCGCGAGCTGGTCCGCGCCGAGCTGGCCGCCGCTCGCGACGAGGAGGGGGACGCCTGATGGCCACCACCATGGCGAAGGCGCTCAACACCGCGCTCGCCGACGCGCTCGCCGCCGACGACCGGGTCGTCGTCTTCGGTGAGGACGTGGGCGCGCTCGGCGGCGTCTTCCGGATCACCGACGGCCTCCAGGCCCGCTTCGGCGAGGACCGCTGCTTCGACACCCCGCTCGCCGAGGCTGGCATCGTCGGGTTCGCCGTCGGCCTGGCCATGTCCGGTCTGCGGCCGGTGGTCGAGATGCAGTTCGACGCGTTCGCGTACCCGGCGTTCGAGCAGATCGCCTCGCACGTGGCTAAACTGCGCAACCGCACCCGGGGCGCGCTGAGCGTGCCGATCGTGATCCGGGTCCCGTACGCGGGCGGCATCGGCGGGGTCGAGCACCACTGCGACTCGTCCGAGGCGTACTACGCGCACACCCCCGGTCTGAAGGTGGTCACCCCGGCGACGGTCGAGGACGCGTACTCGCTGCTGCGTGAGGCGATCGACGACCCCGACCCGGTGGTCTTCATGGAGCCCAAGAAGCTCTACTTCGGCAGCGCCGACGCGGCCCTGCCGACCCGGACCGAGCCGTTCGGCCGGGCCGTCGTGCGCCGCCCGGGACGCGACGCCACACTGGTGGCGTACGGGCCGGCGGTGCCTGTCGCGTTGGAGGCCGCCGAGGCCGCCCGCGAGGAGGGCTGGGACCTGGAGGTGGTGGACGTGCGCACCATCGTGCCGTTCGACGACGACACCATCGCCGCCTCGGTCCGCCGCACCGGCCGTTGCGTGGTGATCCAGGAGGCGCAGGGCTTCGCCGGGGTCGGCGCGGAGATCGCCGCCCGGGTGCAGGAGCGCTGCTTCCACGCGCTGCACGCCCCGGTGCTGCGGGTCGCCGGGCTGGACATCCCATACCCGGCGCCGATGCTGGAGCACACCCACCTGCCCGGCGTGGACCGGGTGCTCGACGCGGTGGCCCGACTCCAGTGGGACGACCAGCCGGACGCGCGTTGGGCGGCGGCATGACCACAGTCGAACGGACCCAGGTCTTCCTCCTGCCCGACCTGGGCGAGGGGCTGAGCGAGGCCGAGATCGTCGAGTGGCGGGTCGCCGTCGGCGACGTGGTCACCGTCGACCAGAGCGTGGTCGAGGTGGAGACCGCGAAGGCGGTCGTGGACGTGCCGTGCCCGTACGCCGGCCGGGTCGTCACCCTGCACGGCGCGGCCGGTGAGGTACGCCCGGTCGGCCAGCCGCTGATCACCATCGCGCCGCTGGACGGCGGCGACGAGCCCGCCGGGCACGCCACCTACCGCGAGGAGGAGCGGGCCGGCTCCGGCAACGTGCTGATCGGCTACGGCACCGGCCACGGCGGCGCCACCCGCCGTCGACGCCGACCTCGGCTGACGCTCGCCCCCGAACCGGCCGACGCCACGCCGACCGACACCGCGCGGACCGATGGTGCCGCCGCGACGGGCGGTGCTACCCCGACCGGTGGTGTTGCCCCGACCGGTGCTGCCCCGACCGGTGGTGTTGCCCCGACCGGTGCTGCCCCGACCGGTGGTGGCGCTCCGACCGGTGGGATCCGCGCGGCTGCCGGCGGCTCCCCGGGCGCGGGCGACGCGCCCGGGGACCCAGTACGGCCGACCGCCCTGGTCATCTCGCCGATCGTGCGGCGGCTGGCCCGGGAGCGTGGTGTCGACCTGAACGCGGTGCGGGGCTCCGGGCCCGGCGGGGTGATCCGCCGTGCCGACGTGGAGGCGGCGCCGACCGTGCCCGCCGCCCGGCTCGCCGCCGTGCCGGACGCGCCCGCCGTGCCGGTGCCGTCCGGGGACGGCGACGTGATCGTGCCGCTCACCGGCGTTCGCAAGGTCATCGCCGACAAGCTCTCCCGCAGCCGGCGGGAGATCCCCGAGGTGACCATCTGGGTCGACGTGGACGCCACCGGGCTGCTGGAGACCCGGGCCGCGATCAACGCGGCGACGCCCGACGCGCCGGTGAGCATCCTGGCCCTGCTGGCCCGGATCTGCCTCAGCGGGCTACGCCGGTTCCCGCAGCTCAACGCCCGGGTCGACACCGAGGCGCAGCAGATCGTCCAGTCCGCGGGCGTGCACCTCGGCATCGCCGCCCAGACCGACCGGGGTCTGCTGGTGCCGGTGCTGCGCGACGCCCAGCGACTCACCACCGCCGAGCTGGCCGCCGAACTGGCGGCGACCACCGCCGCCGCGCGGGCGGGCAGCCTGCCACCGGCCCGGCTGACCGGCGGCACGTTCACCCTCAACAACTACGGGGTGTTCGGCGTCGACGGCTCCACACCGATCATCAACCACCCCGAGGCGGCGCTGCTCGGGATCGGGCGGATCGTGGACAAGCCATGGGTGGTCGACGGGCAACTCGCGGTTCGCAAGGTGACACAGCTCAGCCTCACCTTCGACCATCGGGTCTGCGACGGCGGGGTGGCCGGTGGCTTCCTGCGGCACGTCGCCGACTGTGTGGAGCGCCCCGCGCTGCTGATCGCCGCCGTCTGAGCCGCGTGCCCCGGCCCCGGCGCTGCCCCCTGCGGCGCGCCGGGGCCGGCGCGCGTCCGGGTTTCCCCGGCAGGTCGTCGTGCCGGGGGTTTCCCGGCGGTGTGATCGGGAAGTCGGCCCCGCCGGAGCGCACCGAACGCGTCGAAGGGAGCCAGCCCGTGGCCGTGGCGAACGAACTGCTACTGAACTCGGTCCGGGTACGGCGGCCCGCCTCGGCCGGCGCGCCCCTCTACTGCGACGCGCTGGAGTACGGGCTGACCGGCGACGGCGCCACGAACGACCAACCGGCGCTTGCCGCCCTCGTGGACCGTCTCGGCGCCGGGTACGCCTCGGACGGGCGGGCCCGGGTCATCTACTGCCCGCCGGGCATCTACTCGATCCGGGACGCGGGCACGGTGTGGCGCAGCGGAGTGTCACTGGTCGGGGCAGGCCCGGCGGCGACCCGGTTCATGCTCAGCAACGAGGGCAACCGGGCCGATCCGACACCGTTGGCCTTCTGGACCACAGTGCAGCACGGTGCCGACCGGGACCGGCACATCGCCGACTGCACCTTCTCCGACTTCCAGATCGACGGCTCCGGCGTGGCGATGGCCGAGTACAACTACCTGGCCAAGGGCCTCGGTCTCCAGTACGTGGTGCGGGGGGTGTTCCGCAACCTCTACATCCACCACACGGCGGCCACCGGGCTGGGCTGCGACTTCCTCCAGGACTCCCTGATCGACGGCGTGGTGGTGGTCGGCTGCGGCCGACTGGACAACGGCGAGCAGATGGGCGGCGCCGGCATCGGGGTCGGCATCGGCGGCTGGGGCACTGTGGAGCGGCTGACCATCGCCAACTGCACCACGCTTGCCAACGGCACCAACGGAATCTTCCTGGAGTTGCAGAAGGACTTCTGGGCGCCGCCGCGCGGCTACCGCATCATCGGCTGTCACAGCCAGGGCAACCGGTTCGGCATCTCCGACTGGGGCGCCGACGGTCTGATCGTCTCGGCCTGCACCATGACCGGCAACCTGGAGACCGGCTTCGACGTGTCGGCGCAGGGAACCTCGTCGGTGGCCGGTCGGGGTGGGCTGCTCACCGACTGCGTCATCGACGGCAACATGCGCGACGGGGTCAGCATCGGCAACAGCCCCGGCCCGTACACGGTGCGGGGCAACCGGATCAGCGGCAACGGTCGACACGGCTACCACGCGCACAACCTCGGACGCGGCTACCAGGGCTCGGTCCGGGACGTCGTCATCGAGAGCAACGAGTTCTGGGGCAACGGCCTGGACGCGGTCCGGATCGACCACCAGATGACCGACGCGGTGCTGCTCAACAACCGGATCCGCAACAACGGCCGGCAGTGTGCCCAGGGCGCCGGCGGGATCGGCGACGCCGTCCGCTACAGCGAGCGGTGCCTGGTGGACCGGTCGGCCAACTGGCCGCACGACGGGCACCGGGGCAAGGTCCTGCGGGTCGGACGCGCCGTGGCCATGGTCGCCTCCAACACCGGCGACGAACTCACCCTCGCCCCGGTACGCCCCGACGGGTTCACCGCCTGGAGCGGGGACGTGCCGCCGCCCGGCTGCGGATACGAACTGTCTCCCGCACCCCAGCGGCGGGCCGGGATCACGATCGACGCCGCGTTCGACTCGGCAACGGTCCGCGGCAACCGGATCTGGGACAACCACGACGAGCAGACCCAGACGCACGGGCTGTGGATCACCGAGCGCGGCAGTTGTGTGGACTGCCGGGTCGAGGACAACGACCTGGCCGGCAACGTCGGCGACGGGATGCTGCTGGACACCCCGCCGGTGGGCGGACGCTGGCGGGACAACCACGTCGACAGCGACTGGAGCTGAGCGCCGACGCCGGCCAGCGGTGTTTCAGTACCGAAGTGAGGCGAGATAGTCGAAGCCGACCCGAGCGGTGTCCAGGGCGTCGGCGGGGGAGCGGGGCGTGGTGCCCGCGTCGTCGCGTTCCACGATGTACTCCTCGATGCCGGCCTCCCGCTCGTGGGCGAAGATGCGGCCGAAGTCGACGACACCGTCGCCGAGGTCGGCGAAACCGCCCTCGACGTCGAGGTCCTTGACGTGCACCTGGCGGATCCGGCCGCGGTTGGCCCGGATCACGTCGACCGGGTCGTGCGCGCCCCGCCACGTCCAGTAGAGGTCGAGCTCGAAGTGGACCAGGCGCGGGTCGGTCTGCCCGGTGAGGATCTCGAAGCCGGTCGAGCCGTCGGTCAACGGCACGAACTCCAGTTGGTGGTTGTGGTAGCCGAAGTCGAGCCCGGCGCGTTCGGCCAACCGGCCGGCCTTGTTCAGGTCGCGCGCCAGGGCCCGGTAGACGTTGGGGTCCCGGATCGCCTGACCGCTGGCGTCCCGACCGAAGTACGGGTGGACGATCTTCTCGCAGCCCACGATGTTGGCGTCGGCGAGGGACTGCTCCCAGGTGGCGGCGTCGAAGGGCTGCGGGATGCCGGTGTGCCCGGAGGTGGACCGCAACCCGGCCTCGTCGAGCGCCGCCCGGAACTGCGCGGCGGTGCGTCCGACGAATCCGGCGTGCTCCACCCGCCGGTAGCCGATCCGGCGCAGCGCGTCCAGGGTGCCGGGCAGGTCGGCGGCGAGCTGGTCACGCAGCGTGTAGAGCTGGATGCTGATCCGGTCGACCGGCACCCGACGTCGGCCCTGGGACTGCCCGGCTGGCGCGGCGGTGGCCGGGCCGGCGAGCAGACCGGCGGCGCCGGCGGCGGCGGCGGAGACGGTCGCGGCGCGCAGCACTCCGCGCCGGCTGATCGACTCGGACGCCGATATCGGACGGTTGAGCTGTTGATCCATGGTGGTGGTCCCTTCCTGACGGCAGGTACGCCGTCGGCGGCGGTCGACCTGGCTGCCGTCACCCGGGCGCGCCGAACCGGCCGGAGGCGGACTCCGGCTGGACGGTGAGAACGACGCGCCGGTGCGGCCCAGCCCCCCGTGGGGGCGGAACACAGCGAACCCGGCAGAGTGGCGGCAAGCTGATCGACTAATGGGCAACCCTCTATCTGGAAGGTGACCTTACCCTTGCCCTCGGACGAAGGCAAAGCTTCGTCGCGTTCGGCAGAAGTTTCCCATCGGGCGACGAAAGCGGACCGCTCGCACGCCCCGTTCACGTCGCATCCCCCGCAGACGCCGTCATCCGGACAGCCGGCCTGGGGTCGCGCAAGCAGGGCAAAGGGCCCGACAGCGGTCGCTCCAGCCGCTGTTCCAACAAGCGGAACATTGCCGGAAATTGCGTCGGTAAATGCGCGGGCGATTATTTCCGAATGCCGTGGACGCCCCTGTCGAGCGGGCGAGAATGTGGCGGAGGGAAGTCGAAAACGGGGGGACTGAACATGACGTCTAGGCGGCGATTGACGCTGTTGGCGGTAACCATCGCAGCCGCACCGCTCGTCCTGGGTGGGTGCACCGCCGACCGGGAGACGGCGAATGGTTCGGCCAAGCACCACGTCGCCGGGCCGGAACTCGCCGTGACACCGGGGGACAAGGCCCGCGACGTTCCGGTCAGCGCCGAGGTGGGCACCGTGGTCAAGGGCGGCCGGGTCACCGGCGTACGCCTCACCGACGACAAGGGCAAGCTGGTCGACGCCGAGCCGCGCGAGGACGGCTCGGGGTGGGTGCCGAAGGGGCCGCTGCAACCACGGCGGACGTACACCGCCGAGGTGACCGCCACCGGGGACTCCGGTGCCACCACCACCCGCACCACCACGTTCACCACCATGGCCACATCGACCAAACCGCACATCACCAGCACTCTCTATTTCGTGGGTAATCGGACGTACGGCACGGCGATGCCGGTAACCGTCGCGTTCGACCCGGCAATTCCGAAAGAGGCCAGAGCGGATGTCCAGCGACGGTTGTTCGTGAAGACGAATCCTCCGCAGCCCGGCACCTGGTCGTGGCTCGAAGACGGAAGTCAGGTCTATTACCGGGCGCCCGACTTCTGGAAACCGGGGACGTCGATCAGTGTCCGGGCCGGGCTGGAGGGCCTGCCGATCGGCAAGGACCGGGTCGGCGACGCCGAGCGGACCGCGACCTCCAAGATCGGACGCCAGCTCGCGCTGGAGATCGACAACGCCACCAAGCAGATGACGGTGCTGCGCGACGGCAAACAGATCCGCCGGATCCCGGTCAGCCTGGGCAAACCGAGCACGCCGAGTTCCAGCGGCAAGATGGTGATCATGGAGAAGCACGAGCGGACCACCTTCGACACCCGGGGTGAGCCGAACGGCGGCTACGTGGTCGACGTCGACGACGCCCAGCGCTACACCTGGGGTGGCGAGTTCATCCACTCCGCGCCGTGGTCGGAGGGGGACCAGGGCAGCACCAACGTCTCGCACGGCTGCGCCAACGTCTCCGCCACCGCGGCCGACTGGTTGATGGGGGTGACGCAGGTCGGTGACCTGATCACCGTCAAGGGCACCGAGGTGGAGTTGCAACCGGGCAACGGCTGGACGGCGTGGAACGTGAGCTGGGACGAGTTCGCCCGGGGCAGTGCCCTGCCGGTGCCGCCCGGGCTCAAACCCGCGCCGGTCCCCCCGGCGCACCCGGGCGCGGTGGCCGGCGGCTCACCCGCCCCGGCGCCCTCGGTCAGCGGCCGCTGAGACACCCGGCACCGACACCCGGGGTCGGCCCGCCACCACGCGGGCCGGCCCGGGCCTGTCAGTCCAGGGGTACGCGGGCCACCCCGGACCCGATCAGGCTGCCCAGCCAGAGGCGCTCGCCGTGCTGGCGTACCCCGGTGATCATCCGGTAGTGCCCGGTCGGGCCGTGCAGCGTCCGGCGGACCGCGCCCGCGCCGTCGACGAGCGCGACCAGCCCGTAGCGGCGCGGCTGCGGCTGCAACGCGTCGGGCAGCAACGCGGCGACCTGACGCAGTCGCGGGTGCGGCAGCAGCCGCTCGGCGATCGGCACCCGCGGGCTGGGCAACGCGATCCAGTACGTCCCGTCGCCGACGGCGGACAGATTGTCCGGGTACGCGGGCAGGTCGGCGAGCACCCGGACGCCACCGCCCAGTTCGACGCGGAGCAGGCGGTGGGTGCTGGTCTCCACGAGCATCAGCGCCGACTCGTCCGGGGTCAGCGCGATCCCGTTGGGGAAGTACAGCCCGTCGGTCACCACGTCGGTGCGGCCGCTGCCCGGATGGTGGGCCAGCACCCGACCGTTGGGGCGATGCTCCAGCAGGTCCCGCTTCCAGTGCGACACCGGGAACCGGTCGGAGGAGTCGGTGAAGTAGATGGTGCCGTCGCGCGCCACCGTCGCGTTGTTGGCCAGGTGCACCAGGGGCGCGGCCCCGGTCAGTTCGCGTACCGCGCCGTCGGGCGTCACCCGCAGCAAACCGCGGTACGCGTCGCAGACGACCAGAGCCTCACCCGACGCGTCCACCTCGATGCCGAGCGGTCGGCCACCGGTCTCGGCCAGCAGCCGGGGGTGGGTGCCGACCGGGGCGTCCACCGGCCAGCACCAGAGCCGGCCGTCCTCGTCGCCACTGACCACCCGGCCGGCGTCGTCGACAAGCACGTCCTCCGGGCCGACGGCGCCGTCGGGGAGGGGCAGCACCTCGGCTCGGTCGAGCCGCCGGTCCGTCGGAGCCCAGGCCCCGGTCAGCGGCGGAGGCACGGTGGCCGGCTCGCGGACGGGCCGGATCAGCAGTGGCGGCCGGGGCCGAGGGAGCAGCATCGGCCCATTCTCCACCGCCGGCGCCGACCGCCGCCCATGATCGACACGGTATCCGTGCCGTCGTGGCGTCCGGCTGCCGCGGACACCCCGGTTTCCTGGAGCTGGAGTCGATCAACGCACGGCCCGGTCGGGGCACGGTGCGGAGCTGGGCCCCGGCCCCTACCCCGAGGGGGACGGGGGGCACCTCGGGGTAAGACCCTGGGCGTACCCGGAATCACTCCCGCGGAGGCCGAAACTGTCGGTGGGGGAGGCTAGATTTCTCGGCATGGGAGAACGGATCGACCGGCTCGACGTGCAGGTCAGCGTGGGTGACCAGGTGGTCCTCGTGCGGGTGGCCGGTGAGGTCGACATCGCCACGGTGGCCGCGTTCCGGTCCGCGCTGTGGTCCGTGCCGGCCCGTCCGGTGATCCAGGTGGAGCTGTCCGGGTTGCGGCTGCTCTCCGCCGCCGGCGTCCGCACGCTGCTCGCCGCGCACCTGCGGGTCCGGGCGTGTGGTGGTGAGCTGGTCCTGGTCGACCCGAGCCCGGTCGTGGCCCGGGTGCTGCGTGCCACCGGGCTGCACCGGGTGATGCCGATTCTGGAGCCGGCCCGGGTCGTCGAGGCCGCCCGTCGCCCGGCGGTCGAGCCAGCCAACCTGCGACTGGCCGCCTGACCCGCGGCCCCGCGAGCCCTGTCGCTGTTCGAAGGCCGCTGACGGCGCGCCGTCGACCCTGAGCCGCATCGCCGTTCGAGGGCTGCTACCGCCGTCGGCCCCTGAGCCCGGTCGTTGTTCGAGGACGGCAGTGGGGCCGCCGGCACGCGCCGACGACCCCCGAGCCTCGGTCAGCGCACGTCGAGCAGGTCGACGACGAAGACGAGCGTCTCGCCCGGCTTGATGACGCCGCCGGCACCGCGGTCGCCGTACCCCAGGTGTGGCGGGATGGTGAGGCGGCGACGGCCGCCGACGCGCATGCCGACGACGCCCCGGTCCCAGCCGGCGATGACCTGACCGCCGCCGAGCGGGAACTCGAACGCCTCGCCCCGGTTCCAGGACGAGTCGAACTCGGCACCGGTGGAGTGCGACACGCCGACATAGTGCACGCTGGCCAACTGGCCCGCCTGGGCCTGCGGCCCCTCGCCCACGGTGATGTCCTCGATCACGAGGTCGGCCGGCGGCGCACCCTCGATCGGACCCACCTCGGGCTTGCCGGATCGGGCGCCTGCTGCCTGGTTCATGCGGGGATCTCCTGCCGTGTCGATTGATGTTTCCGGTCACCCTCGATCCTGCCGGATCACCCCCCACCAATGTCCGCCAGACCCGCCGAACCCCACCCACGCGTCGATCTTGCTTCCTGTCGCCTATTTGCCGCGTTTCGCACTCTTCACCGGGGCAGAAAGCGCAAGATCGACGGGGCGGGGGCGCGGGGGCGGGCGGGGGCGTTGGTGGCTGAGGTGACGGTTGCGGTGCCGCTGTGGGGTTGGGCGGGCGTGGGTGCGGTGATCGCCGTGCTGCTCGCCGTGGACGTGCTGCTGCATCGGGACAACCACGTCATCGGGCTCCGCGAGGCGCTGCTGTGGAGCGCCGTGTGGGTCGGCGCGGGTCTGCTGTTCGGGTTGGTCGTGTGGTGGGGCCTCGGCGGCGATCCGGCCATCGCGTACTTCTCCGGCTACCTGTTGGAAAAGGCGCTCTCGGTGGACAACGTGTTCGTCTTCGCCCTGCTCTTCGGCTACTTCCAGGTGCCGTCGGGCTATCAGCACAAGGTGCTGTTCTGGGGTGTCGTCGGGGCGCTCGTCTTCCGCCTGCTGTTCATCTTCGCCGGGGCCGAGCTGCTGGACCGGCTCACCTGGGCCGGATTCGCGCTGGGCGCCTTCCTGATCTGGACCGGCTGGCGGCTGGCCGTACGCGGAAAACCGGACGTCGACCCGGACCGCAACGTCGTGGTCCGGCTGTTCCGGAAGCTGGTGCCCACCGACGCCCGGTACCACGACGACCGGTTCACCGCCCGGGTGGCCGGCCGACGGGTGGCGACACTGCTGCTGGTGGCGCTCGTCGCCATCGAGGCCACCGACATGGTCTTCGCCATCGACTCGGTGGCGGCGATCCTCGCCATCACCACCAACACCTTCCTGGTCTGGACGGCTACCGCGTTCGCCGTGCTGGGGTTGCGCAGTCTCTACTTCTGCCTCGCCGGCCTGCTGCGACGCTTCGGCTACCTGCGCTACGGGCTGGCGCTGCTGCTCGGCTTCGCCGGACTGAAGCTCGTCCTGGCCGAGACGCCGGTGGGCAAGCTGCCGGTCTGGTCGACACTGGCGGTGGTGGTGCTGACCCTGGTGGTCTCCATCGGGGCCAGCGTCGTGGCCGCGCGCCGCCCGGGCGTCCACGGCTGAGCCGCCGACCGGCCCGCGTCGGTCGCCCAGCACCGGCCGGGACAGCTCCTCGGCCAGGGACGGGCCGTGCCAGATGGGGTGTCGGCCGGAGAGCAGGGCACACGGTACGCCGGGAAACGCCGCCGTCTCCGGCTCGCGGCGCGGGTCAGGGCCGGCCCGGCTCGATGCGGGCGGTCACGTCGAGGTGCGCCGGCTGGCAGTCGGTCGTCGCCGCGAACCGGCGGACCGCGGCGCGGACGTGCTCGCGTACACCGGCGGTCGCCGCGTCGGCCGTCAGGTCCACCCGGATCCACACGTCGGGGTGCGGCGGCTCGCCGGTGAGCACCACCCGGGCCCGGCGTACCGCGGGGTTGGCGGTCAGGTCGCGGACCAGCGCGTCGGTGAGGACATCGGTGGTCAGTCGGGTGCGGCCCGGTCGTCGCCCGGGGTGACTCAGGGTGCCGCGCAGCGTACCGGCGGGTCGCCGCACCTCCCGGGTCAGGAGGCGCTGCCCGGCCAGGGCGAGTAGTAGCCCGCCGACCGCCGCGGCCAGGGTGCTCCAGGGCGTGGCCGTCCGCCACCGGTCCAGCAGTCCGGCGCTGAGCAGGGTCGCCTGTGGATCGGCGCCGGGCAGGGTGCCGTTGCCGGCCGCCAGCGCCGCGCCACCGCCCGCCACCAGCAGCAGCGCGACGATCGTCCACAGAAGGCGGTGGCCGGCGTTTGTCATGCCGGGCGCCGGCGGGGCTGTAGCCGGACGTCGATGCGCCCGGGGCGGGGCGCGGTGAGCCGGTGCAGTTCCTGGCGCACCGCGTACTCGATCTCCGCCCGGGCCGCCGGATCGCCTGTCGCGCGCACCCGGGGGCGCCACTGCCCGCCGCGCCGTCGGACCCGCACCCGGGCGCGGCGTACGCCCGGCACCGCGCCGGCCGCGTCGGCCAGCCGCCGCTCCACACTGCGGCGGTGCAGGTGCCAGCCGTCGTGGTCGTCGGTGCGCAACCGCACAGGTGTCCAGGGACGCAGTTGGGCGACCAGGGTGACAAGTCCCAGCAGTACGGCGCCGCCGGCCACCGCCCGGACCGTCGGGTCACGCCACCGGGTGCCGCTCAGGGCGTCGAACCAGCCGGTGGTGTCCAGCGGCGCCGACCGGTCCAGGGCGAGCAGGAGTGCCTGGACGGCTGCCAGTGCCCCGCCGACGAGCAGGGCGGTGGCCAGCAGCAGCGAGGCGACCCGGTTGACGGTGCGCATCTCAGCCGGCCTCGGCCGCGGGGGCCGCGGAGACGTCGACGCCCGGCACGAGCAGGTCGTCCACGGTGACAGTGACCGCCGCCACGCGGAGGCCGGTGGTGGCGCCCACCCGGTCGGCGACCACCGCCCGGACCGTCTCGGCGATGGTGGGCACGCTGTGCCCGTACCAGGTGATCAGGTGCAGGTCGAGTCCGACGGACCGGTCGTCGAGGCGGACCGCCGCCGGACGGACGACGGAGACGCCCGGCACCAGGCCGGCGGCCTGGACCGCGATCCGCGCGACAGTCGCGGCGTCGGACGGGCGGCCGGTCATCGGCGTCGCCGTGGTTCGATGCGGCGGTCGCCGAGACCGGTCACCGTGAGGTCACCGTCGAGCACCCGGGCCACCAACCAGCCGAGCAGGCCGGCGAGCACGGCGACGGCGGTCACGCCGATGCCGGCGAGTGCCCAGACCGCCACGGCGAGGAACCCGGCGAGGAAGCCGAACTGCTGACGCGACATGGTCACCTCCGGCCGGTTCGGTACCGGCGGTCGCTGGATACACCCGCCGGCCGCCCCCGGAACGTCACTCGCCTGTGATACAGGTCACATTCAAAGTGGGTGTCCCATGATCGAGCACCTAGACTCGGCGCGGCTCGACCGACCGGCGGATGGATCAGGCAGATGACGAGCATCGGCAGCGACGACCGCGGCTGGCTGCGGGCGCTGCCCGCCGACGGTGGGCGCGAGACGACGCTCAGCCGCGCCGGCCTCCGGGTTTATCCGGCCCGCCGGCTCAGCGATCTGGTCCAGGGCCGCCCGCCTGGGGTCACCGGCAGCCAGTGGAGTTCGGCCAGCCGTGCCAGCTTCGACTTCGTGGTCTGCGCCGCCGACACCGGCCGAGCGGTCGTCGCCGTGGAGATCGGCCCGGTCGCGTCCGCCGGCTCCGCGCAGCAGCGCGTCGAGCGACTGAAGGACGCGGTGAGCGCGGCCGTCGGCCTGCCCGTGCTGCGGATCGGATCGCCGACGTTGCGCGCCGCCGAGCACGGCCGACGCCTGGTGGAGTACGTGATCGACGCCCGCGCCTACGCGGCCGGCGCCGCCGGGGTGACAGTCGTCGGCGACGACCCGGCCCCGGTGAATTTTCGGGACATCCTCGGTCGGCTGCCGGACGGCCGTACCGGGCCGGTCAACGACCTCGGGGCGCTGACCCGGGCGGCGGCGGTCGAGGCGTACGTGGCGGGTCGGGTGGCCGACCCGATCGTGCGCGGGCTGCACGTGCGCTGGGCCGACGGGCCGGCGCAGGGGTGGAGTTGGGTGCAGGTCCGCCCCGACGCCTGCCTCGTCGAGGAGGTCTCGGTGACCGAGCAACGCTTCTCGTGCGGCATCGACGCGGCCCGACTGGCCGAGGATCTCGCCACCGTCGCGGTGGGGGAGCGGCTGCGGGCGGACGCCGGCACGGACCTGCTGCCGCGTGCCGAACTGACCGCGCGGATCGCCGCGCTGAGTCGACGCCGCCACGAACTCGTCGGCGGATTCGCCTTCGACCACCTCTGCGCCGACTGACGGCGCCCGTTCCACCTGCTGGTTCCTGCCCGTGATCGGCTCCGTCTCCGGTCCCGGCAATTTCCTGCGCAACGGTTGAACCTTCCCGGTCGCCGGCCCGTACTCCTGCGCGAATGAACAGGATCTCCCCATCCGCGTCTACGGGCGCGGGAGACGGTGCGGAAAGGGCATCGTCGGCCATCGACGCATTACCGGGTAGGTCGCGGTGCTCGCCACCGTGGCGTGCGATCTCACATCCGTCGGTCCGCCGAGGGCAGGAATCCACTACCGGATCGAGAAGGAGAGCAATTCGATGCGCAGGTCCACACGGGCGCGCCGGTCATCCGGCAACGCGCGGAGCAAGCGTCTGCTGGCCGTTGTCGGCACGCTCGTGGTCTTCGGCGGAGTCGTCGCCGTGACCCAGATTTCGTCGGCCCAGGACCGGCGGACAAATAAGCCTCGTCCGGTTGCCGGGCAGTGCGTGGAGCCGAGCCCCGGTTCGACCGCGCCGGCTGGCGGCGCCTCGACCAGCCGGACCTGGCAGAACGGCCGCTGGGTGCGTAACCACTGGGGTGACGGGCAGCAGTCGGTTCCCGAGTGTGAGGACGGCAAGGACGGCACTGTGGGCACCGGAACGGCCATCGCCTGTCCGGACGTGACGGCGAAGTTGCCGCAGGTGCCGGCCCAGGCGCGGGCCGAGGTGGATCGTGGCCTCGCCCAGTTGCAGGCCCAGATCGCCGAGGCGGACCGCCGGTTGGCCGCCGAGGGGAACAAGGGTGAGGCCTTCATCCGCAACGCGATCCTGCAACCGCTGGCCGGCAAGCGGCGCGCGGTACTGGACCGGATCACGACCGCGATCGACCGGGTCGGGCCTCGACCGCAGGGGCTGGCGCAGCTCGCCGACTGCCAGGTGCAGCCGACCGGCAACACGGGCGGCAATAACGGCGGCGGGAACAACGGTGGCGGCAACAACAACGGTGGTGGAAACAACGGCGGCGGCAATAACGGCGGCGGGAACAACAACGGTGGCAATGCCCCCGGTGCCGGGCTCGGCGTGCTGGCCAACGACTGCGACGAGAGCCGACTCCAGCCGCACGACGGTTTCCAGATCGGCAACCGCTGCGTCAGCACCGAGTTCGGCGAGGTCGGCGCCGCCGCCAACAACCCGTCCCTGTTGATCACGCAGTTCCCCGACCAGGTCGGCCGCAACCAGGCGTTCACCCTGCGGGTGAGCACCCGCAACCTGGTCCGCGACCGCTTCCTGGCCGCCGGTCAGGGTGGCTACTACGTGGAGAGCTCGCTGCTCAACGCCCAGGGCCTGGTCCGGGGTCACTTCCATACCGCGTGCCGGATGCTGGACAGCCTGACCACCCCGCCGGAGCCGCAGGAGGTGCCCGCCTTCTTCGTCGCGACCGAGGACGGCCGCGGTGGCGCGCAGCCCGACGAGGTGACGATCCAGATTCCGGGCCTGCCGGAGGCGGGCACCGCGCAGTGCTCCGTCTGGGCCGGTGACGGTTCGCACCGGCTGCCGATGATGGAGCGGGCGAACCAGACCCCCGCGTTCGACTCGGTACGCATCGACGTCAACTGACCCAGCACGACCGACGGTGGCCGGTCACCCGGGGCGAAAACCCTGGGTGACCGGCCACCGTCATGTCGTGCCGGGACAATCCGACGGGGCCTCGCCGTGTCCAGCGCAACCCCGTCGGCGACCCGCGCGTCAGCGCGCCTTGTACGCCTCGACGACCTCGACCGGGATCCGGCCACGCTCGGAAATTTTGTAGCCGTTGTTGACGGCCCATTCCCGGATGGCGCGGTTCTGCTCCCGATCCATTCCGGCGCCGGTGGGTCGCCCCGGCCTCCGGATCGATCGGGCGCTCTCCACCGGGCCGCGGCCGATCCGCCGGCCCGCATTGATGTACGGATCCAGGGCCTTGCGCAAGACGCCGGCATTTTCGTCCGAGACGTCGATCGTGTAGGCCACGCCGTCGAGACTGAACTCGACCGTCCGGTCGGCCTTGCCGCCGTCGAGGTCGTCGGTCAGGACCGTGATTACTTTTCTCGCCATTGCCGATTACTCCCTGTGTGCGGCGGGATGTGTCCAAAGTCTGACCTATCAGCGGTGTATTCCGCAACAATATGCGCCCCATTCGGCGCGTCGTGATTCCGTTCGTTACCGAGAAAAACCGGAAATCGGTGGGGCGGCAATCGTCGGGGAGGCCGGTGTGCCCGGCCACGGCGGCCGCCTCGGCCCGGTTGGACACCCGCAGCCTGTGCGGCGACGCGGCGGTCATCCGTTTCACCGTCCGTTCCGAGACGTGCAGTTCTTCGGCGATGTCGACGGTCTCGCGGCCGGCGGCGATCGTCCGCGGTAGCCGCCGTTCCTCGCCGTCGAGGTCGACCCCGGGTACGCACCGAACGAGGGGAGTTGGGCGGGCCGCCGGGCATGATCCACTCGCGTTCATGGAGTCGCGGTATCCCGCCCCCTCCGGACGCCCCGATGTCAAGAAAGCCGAGTCGATCATCCATCGGCGAGCCCGCACGCCGGAGCCCGCACGCACGCCCAGACCCGCACGCACGCCGGAACCCGGCACGCAGCGGGAGTGGCCTGGGTCACAAGCCGGAACAAGGGGAACGCTTTGTTACTTGAGTGAGACACGCTCAACTCAACGCGATAGCAGGTGTTCGATGGCAACTCTTCCGGTACTTCCCCTGACCGACGCCGTGCTGCTGCCCGGCATGGTCATCCCGGTGACCCTCGACCCGACCACCCAGTCCGCGATCGACGCGGCACGGGCGACCGGCGACCGCAAGTTGCTGGCCGTTCCGCGCATCGACGGCGAGTACGGCCCGGTCGGCGTCGTCGCCACCATCGAGAAGGTCGGCCGGCTCCCCGAGGGTGAGCCCGCGGCCGTCATCCGTGGCCTGTCCCGGGCCCGGATCGGCTCCGGCGTGCCCGGCCCCGGCGCCGCGCTCTGGGTCGAGGCGACCGAACTCGACGAACCCGCTCCCGCCGGCCGCGCCCGGGAGCTCGCCCGCGAGTACCGCGCCCTGGTGACCTCCGTGCTCCAGCAGCGCGGCGCCTGGCAGGTCATCGACGCGGTGGAGCGGATGACCGACCTGTCCGAGCTGGCCGACTCGGCCGGCTACGCACCCTGGCTGACCCTGGACCAGAAGAACGAACTGCTCGCCGCGCCGGACGTCACCGCCCGGTTGGAGCTGCTTGTCGGCTGGGTGAAGGACTACCTGGCCGAGCAGGAGGTCACCGAGCAGATCAACAGTGACGTCCGGGAGGGGCTGGAGAAGTCCCAGCGGGAGTTCCTGCTGCGTCAGCAGCTCGCCGCGATCCGCAAGGAGCTGGGCGAGGACGAGCCGGACGGCTCCGCCGACTACCGGTCCCGCGTCGAGTCCGCCGAGCTGCCGGAGAAGGTCCGCGAGGCGGCCATGCGCGAGGTCGGCAAGCTGGAGCGGGCCAGTGACGCCTCACCGGAGGCGGGCTGGATCCGTACCTGGCTCGACACGGTGCTGGAGATGCCGTGGGGCACGCGTACCGAGGACAACACCGACCTGGCCGCGGCCCGGGCGGTGCTCGACGCCGACCACGCCGGCCTGGCCGACGTGAAGGACCGCATCCTGGAGTACCTGGCCGTGCGCAACCGGCGGGCCGAGCGCAACCTCGGCGTGGTCGGCGGTCGCGGCTCCGGCGCGGTGCTCGCCCTCGCCGGCCCTCCCGGAGTGGGAAAGACCAGTCTCGGCGAGTCCGTGGCGCGGGCACTCGGGCGCAACTTCGTCCGGGTCTCGCTCGGCGGTGTCCGTGACGAGGCGGAGATCCGCGGTCACCGGCGCACCTACGTGGGCGCTCTGCCCGGCCGGATCGTCCGCGCGCTGCGCGAGGCCGGCTCGATGAACCCGGTCGTGCTCCTCGACGAGGTGGACAAGGTCTCCGCCGGCTACGCCGGCGACCCGGCCGCCGCCCTGCTGGAGGTGCTCGACCCGGCGCAGAACCACACCTTCCGGGACCACTACCTGGAGGTCGACCTGGACCTGTCCGACGTGCTGTTCCTGGCCACCGCCAACGTGGTGGAGTCCATCCCCGGCCCGTTGCTGGACCGGATGGAGCTGGTCACGCTGGACGGCTACACCGAGGACGAGAAGGTCGCCATCGCCCGCGACCACCTGCTGCCCCGGCAGCGGGATCGGGCCGGGCTGACCGCCGACGAGGTCGGCGTCGCCGACGAGGCGCTCGCGCTGATCGCGGGGGAGTACACCCGCGAGGCCGGTGTCCGGCAACTCGAGCGTGCCCTGGCCAAGATCCTGCGCAAGGTGGCGGTGACGCTGGCGACCGACCCGACCCCGGTACGCGTCGACACCGACAACCTCACCGGCTACCTCGGCCGACCGAAGTTCACCCCGGAGTCGGCCGAGCGCACCGCGGTGCCCGGTGTGGCGACCGGCCTCGCCGTCACCGGCGCCGGTGGGGACGTGCTCTTCATCGAGGCGACGAGCATGGAGGGCGAGCCGGGGCTGACCCTGACCGGCCAGCTCGGCGACGTGATGAAGGAGTCGGCGCATATCGCGCTGTCGTACCTGCGCTCCAACGGGCGTCGGCTCGGCATCGACCCGAACGCCCTGGCGGGACGGCGGATCCACCTGCACGTCCCGGCGGGCGCGGTGCCCAAGGACGGCCCGAGCGCCGGCATCACCATGGTCACGGCCCTGGCGTCACTGGTCACCGGCCGCCCGGTCCGCCCCGAGTTCGGGATGACCGGCGAGGTGACGCTCTCCGGTCGGGTGCTGCCGATCGGTGGGGTGAAGCAGAAGCTGCTCGCCGCACACCGGGCCGGCCTCACCGAGGTGATCATCCCGGCGCGCAACGAGCCCGACCTGGACGACCTGCCGACCGAGGTGCGCGAGGCGCTGACCGTGCACACCCTGGCCGACGTGGCCGACGTGCTCGCCCTGGCGCTGCGCCCGGCCGACGTCGAGGCGCTGGACGGTCCGGCACTGTTCACGGTCTGACGCCGCGACCACAGGAACCCCCGCCGTCTTTCGAGACGGCGGGGGTTCTCGGGTACGCGGGCAAAGGTCTACTGTGCCGCGTGAGCCCTCAACTGCCTCTCCGCCGCGAGGCGGTCCCCTGGAGGAACCCCCGTGAACCTGGTGCTCTGGATCATCCAGATCCTGCTCGCCGTCGCCTTCGCCGGCGCCGGCTTCGCCAAGCTGACCCAAGCCAAGGACAAACTGCGTGAGCAGATGCGGTGGGTCGACCCGGTCCCACCGACCCAGGTCAAGGCACTCGGCGCGGTCGAGCTGCTGGCCGCCGTCGGGCTGGTGCTGCCCCCACTCACCGGCATCGCCACGGTGCTCACCCCGCTCGCCGCCGTCGGGCTGGTCATCGTCATGATCGGCGGCATCGCCGTGCACCTGCGCGACAGGAAGAAGCGCGACACGGCGGCCGAGCGTCGCACGGAGATCCAGGGCGCGATCACCTGTGCGGTGCTGCTCGTGCTCGCCGCGGTGGTGGCCTGGGGCCGCTTCGGCCCGTACTCCTTCTGATCCACACCGCCGGCGACCGTCGTACCCCGGCGGTCGCCGGCGGTGTGCTCAGTGCTCAGCGCTCGTCGCCCCCGCGGTCGCGGCGCACCGTGGCCTTGCGGCCCTTGATCGTGCTCTGCCGCAGCCCGGAGATCACCTCGTCGGCCACCCCCTGCGGCACCTCCACCAGCGAGAACCGATCGGCGATCTCGATCGAGCCGATGTCCCGGCCACGGATCCCCGTCTCCCCGGTGATCGCACCCACCAGATCCTGCGGACGCACCCCCGCCCGGCGGCCCAGGCCGACGAAGACCTGGACGGTGTTGCCGCCGCCCGATCGCGGCCGGCCCCCGCCCCGCCGGTCGCCGCCCCGGCCGCCGGTCTCCGGTCGACCCTCGCGGGGAGCGCGCACCGGCACCTGCGGGATCTCCTCCTCGTCGTCGGCGCCCGGCGAGGTCACCTCGTGCGCGAGCTTCACGGCGGCGAGGGCGACCTCCATCAGGTCGAACTCGTCGGTCAGCGTCTCCACGATCACCCGGTACGGGTCGAGGTCGTCCTCCAGCAGGCTTTCCCGCAGCGCCGCCTGGGTCAGCTCCAACCGGCGGGTACGCATGTCGGCCACGGTGGGGATCTTGTCGATGGTGATCCGCTGGCCGGTCACCCGCTCGATGGTCTTGAGCATCCGGTGCTCACGCGGCTCGGCGAGGGTGATCGCCACGCCCTCGCGGCCGGCCCGCCCGACCCGACCGATCCGGTGCACGTACGACTCCGGGGCGGACGGCACGTCGTAGTTGACCACGTGGGTGAGCTGCTCGACGTCCAGCCCCCGGGCCGCCACGTCGGTGGCCACCAGCAGGTCGGCGGTGCCCGCCCGCAGCCGGCCCATCACCCGGTCGCGTTGCTCCTGGCTCATCCCGCCGTGCAGCGCCTCGGAGCGGTAGCCCCGGCCGTTCATCGTCTCGGTCAGCCGGTCCACCTCCTCGCGGCTGCGGCAGAACACGATCGCGGCGGTGGGCGACTCCACGTCCAGCACCCGGCCCAGCGCCGCCGGTTTGTGGGCCCGCGTCACGATGTACGCGCTCTGCCGCACCCGGGGCGCCTCACCCGCGACGGTCTGCTCCCGGCCGATCTCGATGCGGACCGGTGCACGCAGGTGCTGCCGGGCCATCCCGTCGATGCGCGACGGCATGGTGGCCGAGAACAGCACAGTCTGACGCTGCGCCGGAGCGTGCTCCAGGATCGCCTCGATGTCCTCGGCGAAGCCCATGTCGAGCATCTCGTCGGCCTCGTCGAGCACCACCGTGGCCAGCCCGCCCAGGCGCAGGGTGCCCCGGGCGATGTGGTCGAGCGCCCGCCCCGGGGTGGCCACCACGACGTCGACACCGCTGTCCAGTGCCCGCAACTGCCGCCCGATCGGCTGCCCGCCGTAGATGGGCAGCACCCGCGCGCCGAGGTCCTTGCCGTAGCGGTGGAACGCCTCGGAGACCTGCACCGCCAACTCCCGGGTCGGCACCAGCACCAGCGCCACCGGGTCGCCGTCGCGGCGGTGGGGCGTCATGAGGTTCAGCAGCGGCAGCGCGAACGCCGCCGTCTTGCCGGTGCCGGTGGCCGCCTGACCCAGCAGGTCCCGCCCCTCCAACAGCGGCGGGATCGCCTCCCGCTGGATGGGGGTCGGCTCCTCGTACCCGAGGGCGGCGAGCGCGCCCAGCAACTCGGCGCGCAGCCCGAGGTCGGTGAAGGCGCTCACCTCGTCGGTGCCGCCGGGGCTGGCGTCAATCGGTGCGTCGGTCGGTGCGTCGTGCTGTGCAGGTGCGGAACTCATGTGCCAAGCCTTTCATTACGCCGTCCGGCCCGCTGCGCCGACCGGCACAACCCCACGAGCGCACCCCGCGAGCCGCGCCCACGAGCGCGCCCCGCCCTCGCAAGATCCGCACGAGTTCGGGGAAACTGCTGCCTGCGGGACGCCTGAGGCAGCAGTTTCCCCGAACTTGTGTGGATCATGAGCGGGGCGGGGGCGGACCGGGGTATCCCCAACGAGCGTGATGCCTGTGAGTCATCAAGATGACCCACAGGCATCAGCGTGTCGGACCCGGAGGCGGTGGACCGGTTCACGTTCGACGCTCGCTGGCGTTACACCGCGCCGGTGGGCGGTTGGGACGCTGCGGGTCGGGTTGGGTTCGTCCACACCGTGCTGGTCGACATGCGGGAACGGCTGCGTCGTTCGGACGGCCGGACCGGATCTTCGAGGTCGCGTTGAACTCCGCTCGGGCCGCCCTGCTCGCCGTCCTAGGCGGTCTGACCGATCTGCCGGAACCGGGGTGTCAGGCGATGCGGCTGCTGGCCACCGTCCTCGGCCAGAACCTGGAGGCAGGTGATCCGGATCGGGTGATCTCCACCGTCGACCCGGAAGTGTTTGGAAGGGGCCAGTGGCCGGGCAATCAGGAGCGAACTCCCGGGGTCTGCCGGGCGTCCTGGATCGGAGGCCGAGATGCGCTGGCTGCTCCTCCTGGTGATCGTGGCGCTGGTTGTCGGCGGGCTCTGGCTGCCCCGTCGCGCGAGGCGGGCGGGCAGGTCGGCGCGGCGACGGCTGGACGGGTGACGCCGGCCGCCGGGCTAGCGTGGGCGGGTGCGTACCGTGGAACTGGTCTGCTCGCCCGGGTTGGACGTCGCGGTCCGGGCGGTCTGGGGCCGGTTGGCGGCGGCGGGGTTGCCCAGTCTGGCCCGCAACATCCACCCGACCAACCGGCCGCACCTCACGCTCGCGGCGGTGGACGACTTCCCGCCCGGCGTCGCGCACCGTCTGGCCGAGCTGTTCGACGCCGCGCTACCGGTGCCGGTCACCCTCGAACGTGTCGTCGTCCTCGACGGCAGCGCCCCGCTGGTCTGGCTCGTGCGACCGACGCCCGCCCTGACCACGCTGCACGCGGCCGTCTGGGACGTGCTCGCCGAGGCCGACGGGCAGCGGCCGTGGCACGCGCCGGGGGAGTGGGTGCCACACCTGAGCCTGGCCCTGCGGTTCCGCGACGCGGACCTGCGCCGGGCCCGCGCCGTGAGCGGTGGGCAGCGCCCGGCGGGCGACTTCGTCGGCGCGCGCAGCTATGACGGTACGGATCGGACGGTGACCCCGTTGACCCGGCTCGGCTGAGGTCATAGCGGGACCGGGCCCCACGTACGGCGGATCGTCGCGACGGTCACCGGCCCGAGCCCGCCCGACTGGTGGCGAGGGCTGCGCTACGACCCCGGTGGCGACGGCAGCGTGCCCAGCGCGCGTACCGCGGTCGAGGACACCGCGGCCAGGTCGGGCCGCGCGGGCAGGAACACCGTGGCGACACCCAGCGACTGGTTCATCGCGGCGAGTTGGTACTCGGCCCGCAGGTCGGTGGTGTTACGCAGGCCGCGGACGAGCACCGCTATCTCGTGGCGACGGCAGTAGGTGGAGGTCAGCCCGCTCCAGGCCGCCACGGTGACGGAGGTCCACTCGATGGGCAGACTGGCCCGAACGGCGGCGGCCCGCCGCTCCGGGTCGGTGCCCGGATGCTTGCCGCTGTTGACCGCGACGAGCACGACCAGGTCGTCGAAGAGGGCGCGTGCCCGGTCCACCACGTCCAGATGGCCGGGAGTGAGGGGAGCGAAGCTGCCGGGATAGACGGCTCGCACGCGGCCGGGGGTGGATGCTGTCGAATGTGGCCCGCGCGTCACGGCCGCAGGACCCGCTGCGCATCGCGAATGACCTGTGCAGAGGCCAGCGGAGCCCAGGAGACGAAAACGTCCCGGAAGTACGCGCCGTGCCGGTCGGCCACCGTGGGATCCTGCTCGATGACGTCCAGTTCGTTGACAAGATCTCGCAGCACTGCGCGATCGGCCCAATCCAGCAGGGCGAGGTCGAACCCGTCGGTGCCGTAGACGGCGTGGGTGAGGCCTGCGGCTTGCACGTCACCGCCGCAGCCCAGCACGGCGAGTCGTTGGCTGACTCGACACAGGTGGGTGTACAGGTTGCCGCCGGGATGTGTGATCTGTTCGGCCCCCTGCCGGCGCAGCCAGGCCCGAACGTCTTCGTCGGTGCTCATGGGCCGACTCTAGGCACCGGCTGTCGGAAGCGGTGGCCCCTGGGAGTGGGCGATGTGTCACAGCTCCATTGATACCTGTCGGCGAGTCGATTCCGCCGCCGAGAGGCAGCCGCAACGTGGGATCGTAGTTGTCGCATATGAGCCCTGACCTGGTCTTTTGCTCGCTGTCGGGCTTATGGTGGGCTCGCATCAGCCTCCTTCCCCGTCGGCAGTGATGATCGATGGACAGGACCGTTGGGGGGCATCGGCAGGGAAGGAGGTCGACCAGTGAACAGGGAACGATCAGCCCCGAGAAGCCGCGACCCGGCCGATGACGCCCGTCAGTTGTTGGAGTGGCGGATGGAGCAGCATCTCAACGCCATCGAGCGGCTGTTCGACGCCAAGCTGGTGAACCTCACCACCAAGATCGAGGCGCAGGCGGCACATGTCGGGCTGGGTCTCGCGGCGGCCGACAAGGCGGTGACGAAGGCGGAGATCGCCACCGAGAAACGTTTCGAGAGCGTCAACGAGTTCCGGCAGACCCTCTCCGACCAGACCAAGACGTTCATCGCCAGGGTCGAGTTCGAGGTGGTGCGGGACAGCCAGGCCAAGCACCTCGCCGATCTGGCCAGCCGACTGGACAAGCTCGAGGGCAAGGGGATCGGGCTCAACGCCGGCTGGATCTATCTGGTCGGTGGGCTCACCGTCGTCGCCACGGTGACGGGCCTCGTCCTGGCGTTCGCCTAGTTGCTGCCCCCGGCGCCACCCACTCGCGGCGGCAGGATCTGTACAACGTCGGGAAAAGTGCTGGGTCCTGGCGTGCTGAGGCACCAACTTCACCGAAGTTGCGCGGATCTTTGCGCGGCGCGGCGCGGCGCGGCGGAACGGGGCGGGGCGCGGCGGATCGTGGTGGCCGGGCGGTAGGGCTAGGCCGGCGCGGGACGCCACAGGCCTATCTCGAAGGCTTCGCACAGCCCTCGTTCGCGGCCCGCCACCTGTGCCCACCACCGGCTCTTGACCCGCAGGTACTCCTCGCTCATGTAGTCCCGGTCGAGAATCTGCCGGTACGCGGCGAGCGCCTCGATCTTGGCGTACCAGACGTTCGTGACGTCGACGAAGAAGGTCGGGCGGAAGTCGGTAGTGGCGAAGGTCGGGTGGCCGAGGAGGAGCATCGTCGGATGACGGCTGCGGCTGACGGTGATCCGTACGGCGTGACAGATCGCGTTGTGGTCCTGGTTCTGCCCGGAACCGGGGCCGTGGGTGATCACGACATCCGGGCGGCGAGCGTCGATCAACGCATCCGTGATGGTGACCAGATCCCCGTCGGTACGCAGGTCGTTGGAATCCAGGTCGCCGACTTCGCCGGTTGCCCCGAGGATCTCGCAGCAGGCGTCGAACGCCTTGTCCCTGCCCTGGCTCCCGCGCGACAGGGAGGCGACGTGGACGTCCATCCCGGCCCGGGTCATGCGGGCGATGGTGCCGCCGCAGAGGAGAGCCTCGTCGTCCGGGTGCGCGACGATCACCAGCGCGGTCCGCAGTGCGGTCGTCGCGAAGGGATTCGCCCCGTCGACCGGGTCGTTCGCCGCCATCGAGGTGGAAGCCGCCCCCGCCCATCGTGTCGTTGCGATGTCGTCAGCCATTCACGAAGTATGGCGGCAATCCGTCAGCGTCTGATCACGCGCTGGTACGACGCGTTCCGTCGTTCGGCGCATAGTCGGGTGCGATGTCCGGCTCTTTTCGGGGTGAATCGGAGGATTGTTCGATCTGGTCCGGTCCGGCTGATTACGGTGTGTTCAGGGCGATCCACCCAGTGCCAGAAGGGACCCCCGTCATGCGAGTGCCCAGCCGTAGTCCGGGTCAGCAGCCGGGGTCGCCCGTCTCGCCCACCGCGCCGGCCCGCCGCCGACCCTCCGGCACGACCCCCCGTCGCCGGCCCGCCACCGAGCCCGACCTCGCCGCCTACCGGGTCGCCGTCGCCGAACTGCTCGTCGAGGTGGGCGCCCTGGCCGACGCGCCGAGCACCCGGGCCCGCCAGGTGCTGATCGACGAGCGCCTGCGGGAGCCGGCGCTCGCCGCCGTCCTCGACGCCACCCCCCAGGGGCTGCTCGGGGCGCGCGAGACGCTGCTGCTGGAGATGGCCCGCTACCAGCCGAACGAGCGCACCTCGGCGCGAGACCTCAGCGCGCTGGTGCGCATCTACCTGCTCTCCCGCATCGACGTGCTGTGGTGGCAGGACGCCCCGACGTTCCGCACCGACGAGCAGGTCAACGGCAGCGCGGAGCTTGTCGACCTGGAGTGGCTGCGTCGCCGCGACCTGCTGCGGTTCCGCTACCAGGAGCAGCCCGCCACCCTGCTGGGCCGCGCCGCCCGCGGGTTGCGCCGTCGGCTGCGTCCGGACGCCGCCCCGCAGACCGCCGGCCTGCTGTTTCGGCGTGCCCGCCGGGAGGTCGTGGCGCTGCTCAACGACCTCGCGCGGGAGTTCGCCGCCGCCGCGCCGCCGCACACCCCGCCGCTGTTCGTGACCAGCCTGGTCCGCAGCACCGAGCACCAGTACCGGCTGCGACGCCTCGGCTACGCGGCGATGCTGCCCAGCGGGCACTGTCTGGGCTACTCCGTGGACGTCGAGCTGAGCTGGTTCGAGCGGTTCGGTGCGCGCCAGGCCCTCGCGGAGCTGCTGCTGGCCCGGCAGGAGGCCGGCGAGATCAACGTGATCGACGAGGGGCAGGCGTGGCACCTGTGCCTCGCGCCCGTCGCCCGCCGCCGCCTGCGCCAGGCGTACGAGGCCGAGATGGGGGTCTGAGCCGGTGTGCGGCATCGCCCTGAGCATCGGCCCCGAGGCCGACCCGACGACCTTCCGGCGGATGCTTGCCGTCCTGGCCCCGCGCGGTGAGGTCACCGAGACCCGTTGCGAGAGCGGGCTGCTCGCCGGCACCCGCCGCCTGCGCGTCGTCGACCGGGACCGGGCGGTGCAGCCGTGGACGTCGACCGACGAGAGTTGGCTGCTCTGCTTCAACGGCGAGATCTTCAACTACCGGGAGCTGCGGGCGCAGTTGACACGCCTCGGTCAGGCGTTCCGCACCGAGAGCGACACCGAGGTGCTGCTCGCCGCGTTCCAGCAGTGGGGCGAGGCGGCGGTGACCCGGCTGCGCGGCGAGTACGCGTTCGCCGTCGTGCAGCGGGCCACCGGCCGGGCCTACCTGGCCCGCGACCCGCTCGGGGTCAAACCGTTGTACTGGTCCCGCCGGCCCGGCTGTCTGCACCTCGCCTCCGAGGTCAAGGCGCTCGTCGGGCACGGCGCCCCGATCGTCGAGGTGCCACCCGGGCACCACGGCTGGGCCGAGGCGGACGGGCACGTCCGCCTGGACCCGTACGTCGACCTGCTCACCATCGGCGCGGGCCTGCCGGTCGTCGACGACCCGGACGAGGCCCGCCTGCTCGTCCGTGCGGCGCTCAGCGACGCCATCCGGATGCGGGTGGAGACCGACCTGACCGTCGGGGTGGTGCTCTCCGGTGGGCTGGACAGCTCGCTGATCCTGCGCCAGGTGCGTGACATCCACCCGGACTGCGTCGCGGTGACGGTGGGCGTCGCGGACAGCCCCGACGTCGCGTACGCGCGGCGGCTCGCCGCCGACCTCGACGTGCCGCACGTCGTGGTCGAGCTGCGTCCGCGCGACATCCGGCTCGCCGACGTGCGCGAGGCGATCCGGATCTGCGAACTGACCGAGTACGGCGACATCATCAACGCGGTCGTGTCGGTGCCGATCTTCCGTCGCCTGCGTGACCTGGGGATCAAGGTGGTGCTGACCGGCGACGGCTCCGACGAGCTGTTCGGTGGGTATCCGATGTACCGCCAGGTCGGCCCGACCGCGGCGCGCCGGCTGTTCCTGCACCGGATCCGCAATCTGTGTCGGACCGAGTTGCAACGGGTCGACCGGGCCGCCATGGCCCACGGGGTGGAGGCGCGGGTGCCGTTTCTCGACCTCAGCGTGGTGGAGTTGGCGATGCGGCTGCCGTTGGGTCTGAAGGTGCGCGACGGGCAGGAGAAGTGGATCGTCCGGCGGGCGTTCGCCGACGTGCTGCCCGACTACGTCCTGCGCCGGCCGAAGAACCCGATGTCGTACTCGTCCGGCCTGCACGAGCGGGTCCGGCTGTACAAGCCGCTCTTCGCCCGGCTGCACCGCTCCTTCGGCTACGACCTCCAGCAGCCGGTGCGCCGCGACTTCGACAGCGTGCTGAGCCGGTGTGGCAACGACCTCGACCGGGCCATCGCCGACGGGCTCGACCGGCCCGACTACACGGTGCTGGAGCACGCCCGCGACCTGGTCGGCGCCGCCAGGTGGAACGCCGCGCCGATGGTCCGCCGGCTGGTCGGCCCGCGCCCGGCCCGCCGCTCGTCGAGCGGCTGACCCGACGCTTGACTCTGACACCGTGTCAGGGACGAGCGTGAGGGGACCATGTTCACCATCGGAGACTTCGCCCGACTGGGCCGGGTGTCGGTGCGGATGCTGCGCCACTACGACAGCATCGGGCTGCTCCGGCCGGCCGCCGTCGACAGGCACACCGGATACCGGTTCTACCGCGCGGACCAGCTGCGCCGGCTCAACCGGGTGATCGCCCTGAAGGAGCTGGGCCTCACCCTGGAGCAGGTGCGGGTCATCGTCGACGACGCCGTCGACGTGGTCGAGCTGCGCGGCATGCTGCGGCTGCGTCGTACCCAGTTGGAAGAGCGACTGGCCGCGGACGCCGCCCGGCTGGCGGCGGTCGAGGCGAGGCTCCGGATGATCGAGTCGGAGGGCACGATGAGTACCCAGGACGTCATCCTGAAGGAGATCGCACCGGTGCGGGTCGCGGAGCTGACCGCTGTCGCGTCGAGTTACCAGAGCCAGGACATCAGCCCGGTGATCGGGCCGCTCTACCCGGAGCTGTTCCGCCGGCTGGCCGCCGCCGGGATCACCCCGGTGGGGCCGACCATCGCCTGGTACGAGCCCGACGGCGACGGCGACGCGGTGTTGGTGCACGCCGGGGTCACCGTCGCCGTCGGCGCGTCGACAGGTGTCGATGTCGAGGTACGCGACCTGCCCGCGCTGGGCGCCGCCGCGACGATCGTCCATCATGGCGCGATGGACGACGCCGACCAGAGCATGCAGGTGCTCGCCCGCTGGATCGACGACAACGGCTACCGCGCCGACGGCTTCGCCCGCGAGGTGTACCTGGACTACTGCCCGGAGCAGCCGGAGCAGGGTGTCACCGAGCTTCAGCTCGCGGTGCACCGGGACTGACGCGGCCCTGCCGTCGCGTCCGCCGCAAAAGGACGCGACGGCAGTCGCAATTCGGACAGCCTCCGCCCACGGCTGGACACTTTCCCCGTCCGAATGTGGCCTGACCTGGGAAAACTGGTAGGAGTTGATAGAGATCCGTCACTCAATACGCGAAATCCATTCCGTGAGTGCCGGTCGGATTTCCGCCAGTCGCCCTGCGGCCGGGGGCAGCGGGCGCGTGGCCGCCGAGGACCATCAGCCGGTCGCCTGCCTCCTTCCCCCGTTCGCGGTGGCCCGCATCCCCGGGAGAGGGAGAAACCATTCATGTCCCCAGTGCTCCGTGCCCGTCCACGGGCCGTCACGGCATGCGCCGCAATCCTGGCGCTGATCGTCAGTCTGCTCGTCGCCCCCACGGCGGCCTCGGCTCGCGCCCCGAGTCGCACCCCCACACCAGTAACGGCGGTGGCCGCGACAGCCGCCGCCACGCAGCGGATCGCCGAGCTGGCCGCCCCGGCGCAGCCACCGGCCGCGCCGGCCCGGCCCACCGCGTCCTGGCGTGCCGGCACGGCAACTGTGAACTGGAAGGCGCCGGCTGACGGCGGCTCGGCCCTCAGCGGGTACGTGGTCACCGCGTACCGCAACGGCAAGAAGGCGAAGACCGTCACCTTCGACGAGTCGACGACCACCCGGAAGATCGAGGGTCTGACCGCCAGGGCCACCTACACCTTCACCGTCGCCGCGAAGAACGCCGAGGGCACCGGCCCGGCCAGCAAGCCCTCCACGGGTGCCAAGATCATGGCGCTGCCGGCCGCGCCGACCGTCACCGCGGTCACCGCCGACACCGCGACGGCCCTGCTGAGCTGGACGCCCGGCTCGGACGGCGGCTCACCGATCACCAACTACATCGTCACGCCCTGGGTGAACGGCGTGCGTCAGCCCGCCCAGACCTTCGGACCGTCCACCACCAACACCGTCACCGGGCTCGTCCCCACCACCCCCTACCGGTTCACCGTGGCCGCCCACACCGCCGAGGGCACCGGCCCCGAGTCGCCACTGTCCGATCAGGTGATCGCGAACGTGTCACCGACGCTGCTGTTCGACCACCCGACCGAGGCGACAGTCGGCATCGCCTACGTGGCCACCCTGAACATCACCCACGGTGTGCCCCCGTTCACCTGGTCCGTCGCCTCGGGCGTCCTGCCACCGGGGCTGCTGCTCAACCCGCAGACCAACGGCATCTCGGGCGTACCGAACACCCCCGGGGAATACCCGGTGGTGATCAGGGTCGTCGACGCGAACGGTCAGACCGGCACCCGGCTGATCGTGCTGGTGGTCAACCTGGCGCCGACGCTGACCTTCCCCGCGCCGCCGCTCGGTGAGGTCGACGCGCCGTACGCCGAGCAGCTCAACGTGGTGGGCGGCACGGCGCCGTTCACCTGGGGGTTGTCCGCCGGCTCGCTGCCGCCCGGCCTGACCCTCGACGCGGCCTCCGGCCTGCTGTCCGGCCGACCGACCGCGGTCGGCGCCTACCCGGCGACGGTGAAGGTGACCGACGCCAACGGCCGCAGCGCCACCCGCGCCATCCGCATCCTGGTCCAGGCCGAGAGCGTGGCCACGCTGACCGCCTCCACGAACGCCACCACCTTCGGTACGGCGGTGCAGTTCCAGGTCATCGTGGGGCCCGGCGTCGCCGAGGGCAGCGTCACCCTCATCGACGAGCTGCCCAACGGGGTGGAGACCCCACTCGGCACCTTCCCGCTGGCCCTCAACGTGGCCAACTTCGAGATCTACGTACCGGCGTTCGGGCACAACCAGTTCCGGGCCCAGTACGACGGAACCGGGCCGTTGGGTGAGGCGGTGTCCAACGAGATCACGGTCGAGGTCTCGGCGGCGCCCCGCCAGGTGGTCATCGACCAGTTCGCACAGTCCGGCATCAGCGGGCTCACCGACCAGTTCGTCTCGGTCGTCAACAGCACCTCGATCAACCTGCCGATCGCCGGCTTCAAGGTCGAGGCGCCCGGTGGGCTGTCCATCACCATCCCGGGCACCGCCCGGCCGCTGGGTCCCCGACGCGGTTATCTGATCGCGGCGACCAACTACTCCCTGTTCAACATCCAGCCCGACCTCATCGTCCCCAGCCTCGGCCAGGGCGGGCTGCGGCTTGTCGCACCGGACGCGGCGAACACGGTCACCGACCGGGCGGGCTCGACGCCGGGCTTCTCCGAAGGCCCACCACTGCCCGCCTTCAACGCGCCGCCGTTCGTGCCCCACGCGTGGAACCGACTGCGGGTGGCCAGCAACCTCCAGGACACCGCCAACAACCAGGCCGACTTCCGGCTGGTCGCCACAGTGCTCGGCCCGATCAACGGGGTCCCGTCCACACTCGGCAGCCCGTCGCCGCAGAACACTCTCGGCACCTACCAGCAGAACGCGTCCATCCAGTCGACGCTGTTCGACCCGAACGTGGCCGCGTCGGCGGCTCCCAACCGGGTCCGCACCGCGAACAGCCTGGTGATCCGGCGGACGCTGACCAACCGGTCCAACGCCGCGATCACCCAGGCCAGGATCCGGATCACGTCACTGAGTGCGGAGAACGGAGCGCCGTACCCCGGCGGGCCGTCGCCCGCGCTGCACTCCAACCTGAGGGTGGTCAACCCGACCAACCCGACGACCCCGATCATCATCAGTGACGGCCGCACGCTCCTGTCGCGCAACCTGTCCATGGACTCGCCAGCGACAAGCCCGCCGGGTGGTGGGTTGGGCACCACCCTGACGATCCCGTTCGACCTGGGTGGTCTGGCGCCGGGTGCGTCGGTGCACGTCGCACTGACCTTCGCGGTGGACACCCCCGGCTCGTGGTGGGTGGCGTACGACGTGGACGCCCTCGGCGGGGGAACGGTCCCGACGGTGGCGCCGTCGGCGAAGGACGCCAAGGCGGCCAAGCAGCGCGCGGCGGACGCCAAGCGGCTGAAGGAGTCGCAGAAGTTGACGATCGACAGCGGCACGTTCCGCTGACGCCCAGCGAACAGGGGTGCGGGTGGCGCGTCACGACGAGCGCCACCCGCACCGTGCCGTTGCCCATGATCGTTGAGTAGGCGATGAGCGGGGAGATCATGCCGACAGCCGGACGCGGCGTCTACGGGCTGCGGGTGCACGGGCTGGACGAGTCGTCCGAGCTGCCCCCGGCCGAGGGCGGGGCCCTCGGGTGGCCTGCCGTGCGGGTCGACCAGCTCGACGTGCCGCCACCGCCGCCGGTGCCGTTGGACGACCGCCGGAGCACCCGGATCCTCGCCGACGGGCGGACCCTCTCGGTGGACCGACTGCGCGGCACCGCCACCTTTTACGGGCCACCGCTCGCCCCGGACGTGCTGGCCCACCCGTACCTCGCGCCGGTGGCGACCACAGTCAACAGGTGGGCGGGGCGGGAGACGTTCCACAGTGGCGCGTTCGTGCTCGCCGGTCGCGCCTGGGCGGTGCTCGGCCCGCGTACCGCCGGCAAGAGCAGCCTGCTCGCCGCCCTGGCCGCCCGGGATGTCTCGGTCCTGACCGACGACATCCTGGTCGTCGACGGAGTCGACGCCTTCGCCGGCCCGCGCTGCGTCGATCTGCGGCACCCAGTGCCGGGGGTGGCGCTGCCCGCCCGGGGGGTCCGGGCCGGCGACCGGCTGCGGGTGGGGTTGCCCCCGATCGCGCCGCACGTTCCCCTGGGCGGCTGGCTGTTCCCGCGCTGGGGCGACGCGGTCACCCTGACCCGGCTGCCCGCCGCCGCCCTGCTGGCTCGGCTCGCCAGCCGGCGGTCGTTCGGGCAACTGCCCTCCGACCCGGGCGCGCTGCTGTCGCTCGCCGCCCTGCCGGCGTGGGAGCTGACCCGGCCGCGCGACTGGGCCGCCCTCGACGACACTTACCGGCTGGTGGTCGACACCGTGGCCACCAGCTCGGCGGTGGGAGCGACCCGGTGAACGACCTGCCGTCGGCGGTCCGCTGTCTGAGCCTCGACACGGCCGCGGTCCGGGTCACCGAGGCGCTGGCCGCCCGCGGCGTGGAGGCCATCCTGCTCAAGGGGGCGGGGCTGGCCCGCCGGCTGGGCCAGGAGCGGCACCGGCTCTACACCGACGTCGACCTGCTGGTCGCCCCCGCCTCGTTCGACCTCGCACAGCGGACCCTCGCCGACCTCGGCTGCCACAGCGCGCTCCCGGAGGGTCGCCCCGACCATCGGTCGCACTGGTACGAGCGACCGTGGCGGATGCCCGGCCCGCTGTCGCTCACCATCGATCTGCACCGCGGCTTCCACGGGGTGACCGATCCGGAGGCGCTGTGGACCGGGTTGTCCGCCTCGGCGCGACGGATCGGGTTGGCCGGCGGCCTGGTCGCGGTGCCGGACGAGGCGGGCGCCGCCCTGCTGGTGGCCCTGCACGCCGCCGCGCCCGGCCGCTCCGACCGGCCGCGTGCCGACCTGCTGCGGGCGCTCGAGGTCTTACCCGTCGACACCTGGCGATCGGCGGCCGGCCTCGCCAAGCGGGCCGGGGCGCTGCCGTCGTTCGCGCTCGGTCTGCGCCTGACGCCGGCGGGCGCGGCCCTGGCCACCACGTTGGCCCTGCCCCGGCAGGGCACGCCGGCGCTGTGGCTGCGGGCCCACCGGTCCTCACCGGCCGCCCTGACGATCGCACAGCTCGCCGAGCTGCCCGGTGTGGCAGACCGGCTGCGGCACCTGGGCCCGCGGCTGTTTCCGACACCGGCGTCCATGCGGCACTCCAGCCCGCTGGCCCGCCGAGGCCCGGTCGGTCTGCTGCTGGCGCACCTGGCCCGGCTGGCCCGCAACGTCGGGCGGCTCCCGGCCGCGCTCAACGAGGTACGCGCGGCGCAACGCGGCGATCACGGCTGACCGCTGGCGGGCGCGGCGTCAACCCGCCCGGCGTGACCTGTCGTCGCGTCCTGCCGACGGAGCCGGTCAGGGCCGGTGGACCAGCAGCCCGTGCCCGCGCAGGTCCGCCAGGAACGCGGCCACGTCCGCGCGGGCCCGCTCCCGGTCCACCGGTGCGGTCTGCACGAGTGCGGTGACCAGCTCGGTGCTGGTGGCGCCGGTCACCAGTCGCTGCCACAGCAGCGCGCCGGTGGCGTCCAGTCCGAAGTAGACCGAGTTGCTGGTGTCCAGCACGACGACCTCCTCGCCGGCGACCCGCCAGGCCACCCGGTCCGGGTCGACCCGGTGCACGATCTCCTGCTCTGTCACGGCGTGACCTCCATGTCGATAGCGGAACGCTCCGGCTGGCCGGCGGGGTCGGGCGGGTTGGCGGCCAGCCAGAGCTGTTGGACCAGGCTGGCGGTGCCGCCGGGGATCGGCCAACGCGACCAGATCTCCCGCAGGGCCTCCGGGTCGACAAGCTCCTCATCGGCGCCGGAGCCGTCCCAGGAGCTGACGAACTCCCGGGTCGGTGTCCGGAAGAACACCTCGAGAAATCGGGCCTTGCGGCGGGGCGCGGTGACCTCGGCCGGGAGGGCTCCCCGGACGATCTCCGCGAGCAACCGGTCCCGGCCGATCCCGCGGTGGCCGCCGAACCGCAGCGCCAACGCGGCCTGAAAACCCTCGTCGAGCAGCGGCTGGATCGCCGTCGCCCGGTGCTCGGCGGCCAACGTGCTCAGCGCCGAGCAGGTCATCCGCAGGTCCCGGCGCCGGGTGTGCCAGGCGATCCGTTGCCGCAGGCGGCGCGGTTCGGCACGCTGCTCGGCGCGTTGCGCGCGGTGCGCCTCCCGGGCGACCTCCGCGCGCAGCCACGGAAACGCCTCCGCCGGCCCCTGTCGGGTACGCGCGGCGTGCCGCAGCCACCACAGGCGGGCGCGCGGCGAGGCCGCCGGTGGGCGACGCCACCCGGCCAGGATCTGGTCACCGCCGGCACCGGTGAGCAGTGCGCCGCCGGTGGCCAGCTCGGCGATGGGCAGGTGCAGGTGCAGGTTGACCGGATGGACCACGCCGTGGCGGTGCAGCAGCCGGCGGGCCACCGGCCCGATGAGGTCCAGCTCGTCGGCGGCCCGCAGGATCTGCCACGAACCGCCGAGCCCCAGCGCCGTGATCACCCGGTGTTGCCAGTCCGACTCGTCGGCCCGGGGGGCGTCGGTGAACCGCCAGGTGACCGGGACCGGGCCGGGCAGCCCTTCCCGGCGGGCCGCCCGGACGGCCACCGCCAGGATCAGCGACGAGTCCAACCCGCCGGAGAAGCTGACCACGCACGGTGGGCGGGTCAGACCGGCCAGCACGGCGGTGTCGAGCGCGCCCAACGGGTCCGGTACGCCGGCCGGGACAGGTCGACGTGGTGGCGGCGCGGCGACACCGAGCAGCGTTCCGGTGGCGAGGTCGAACGGTGTCGGACGGAGCATGTCGTACCTCAATCGCGTTTCAGGGCGCCGCGGCCGGCGGCGACCCGCAGCGCCCCCGCGAAGGCCCAGCTCGACACCGGCAACAGCAGTGCGGTGGCACCCAGCAGCGCGCCGGCCGACCCGGCCCAGTCGCCGCCGGCCAGCGCGGCGCGCAGGCCGTCCAGGGCGATCCGGCTGGGCAGCACCGCGGTCAGCTCGGGCAGGGGGCCGGGGAGTTCGGAGACCGGGAAGTACGTGCCGGACACGAAGGTGAGCGCGACGACGAAGAGTCGGGCGGCGGCGTCGCCGTGCCCGACGGCCACGGTGAACGCCGCGAGCGCGATGCCGATGCCCAGCACCGACGCGGTGCCGGCGATCAGCAGCACCGCGACTCCCCACCAGTCGGCGCGGCCGGTGTGCAGGCCGAGCACGGTGCCGAGGATCGCCAGGTAGACGCAGGAGCGCAGCAGGGCGAACAGGAACGGGTAGCCGGCGGTCCCGATGGTCAGCGCGATGACCGGCATCGGCTGGGCGGCCAACACCTCAAGTGTCCCGCTGCGCTGTTCCCGGATCACCCGACCGGTCAGCTGCGTGGTGGCGGCCTGCAGGACGAGCAGGAAGGTGATGCCGACCGCCACGAAGTCGAAGTAGCTGGCCGCGTGGGCGAGGTCGGTGCCCGACGAGGGGGTGAGCACCCGGGAGATGAACAGGAAGACGACAAGGTTCACCACCCCGAAGGCGAGGTCCAGCAGCAGCGGCAGCCGGAACTGTCGCGGGTCGCCGAGATCGCGGCGGACCAGGGCGAGGATCATCGCGAGCGGACTGGCGCCAGCGGCCCGGCGACCGACCGGCCGGCTGGTGGTCGCGGCCGAGCCCGCTGACGTCACGACGCGGCCCCGCTGGTCGACGTCACGACGTGGCCGCGGTGTGCGGCGGCGTCGTCGGCTGCCCGGTGAGGGTCAGGGCGGACTGGCACCGGTCCCGGTCGTCGGCGAGGTGCGAGGCGATCACGCAGGTCAGCTCGGGTCGCCGGTCGAGCGCCTGCCACAACAGCTCCCGCGACGTCTCGTCGAGGGAGCGGCCCGGCTCGTCGAGCAGCAGCAGCGCGGGATCGGCGACGAGAGCCCGCGCGATGCTGACCCGGGCCCGCATCCCCGCCGAGCACCGCTGCACCGGGACCGTCGCGTAGCCGGCCAGGTCCAGTTCGGCTTCGACCCGGGCGACGGCCGCGCGGACGGCTCGCCGGGGCAGCCGGAGTCGGGCGACGAGTGCCACGTTCTCCCGTGCCGACAGTGTCTCGTAGAGGCCCTGTTCCGGGGCGAGGCACACGCTGGTCAGGTGCCGGGCGGGCAGTGAGCCGACCGGGTGGCCACCGACGGTGGCCTGTCCGGCGCTGAGGGTCAGCGTGCCGGACAGGCACCGCAGCAGCGTGGTCTTGCCGGATCCGTTGCTGCCGCCCAGGAACACCCGGGCTCCCACCGGGACGTCGAGGTCCAGGTCGGCGAAGATCACCCGACGACCGAACCGACGCTGGGCCCGGCGGATCGTGAGCAACGGCGGTGCTCCCACGACGTCGGGCGGCGACGGCTCAGAGCGAACCGTCGCCGCCGCCACCCAGGCCGTCGTCCGGACCTACGGTGCCGCCCTTGGTCAGCTCGGCGAGGGTGCCCAGGCGCTGGATCGTCGGCGGCCGGTAGTCCGAAGCGGCCGTCGGGACTGTGTCCAGTTCGCGGTGCGATGTCATCGGGTCTCCTACTCGAATCGGTGTCGACCCAGCATAAACGGTCATCTCGCGCTTCAGGTAGATAACACGACGGGGGCGGTCATACGTCGCAACAGGGTGAGAACCATTCGACAGTGGTCGGAGCGGGCTCAGCTCACCAGCAGCAACGCGCCGACCGCGGCGAGCGTGCCGGTCGCCGCGAGCAGGGTGCTGGTCAGCACGAACCGGGTCGACGGCACCGCCACCCCGGCCGCCCGGCACCGCTCGAACCACAGCAGGGTGGCCAGCGACGCCCAGGGAGCGGCAAGCGGGCCGACGTTGGTGCCGATCAGCAGCGCCAGCAGGCGGGTGTGGTCGGTGGCCGGCAGCACCGCCTCGCCGGCCAGGTAGGCCGGCAGGTTGTTCACGGCGTTCGACAGCACCGCCCCGGTGCTGCCGGCCCGCAGCGCGCCGAGCGCACCGCCGTCGGCACCGAGCAGGCCGGCGACCAGGTCGTCCAGCCCGTGCTGGCCGAGGGTCTGCACCACCAGGAACAGGCCGACGACGAAGAGCAGCAGCCGTACCGGCACCAGGTGCGGGCGCAGCGTGGCGGGGGATCGGACGGCGAACCCGACGAGCACCAACGCGAGCGCGACGGTGGAGGCGAGACCGATCTCCACCCCGGCGAGGATGCCGGCGATGAAGAGCAGGCAGCCGGCGAGCGCGACGCGGTGCAGCACCGCGTCGGCCGGCACGCGCCGGGCCGGCGGTACGAACCGTCCGCCGACCGGCCCGTCCCGCCGCCACCACGCGTACCAGAGCAACGCCATGGTGACCGCCACCGCGGCGAGTTGCGGCAGCGCCATCCGCTCGGCGTACGCCAACGGGGTCAGCCCGACCCGGTCGGCGGCCAGCAGGTTTGTCAGGTTCGACACCGGCAGCAGCAGGCTTGCGGTGTTCGCCAGCCACACTGTGGTGACCGCGAGCGGGGCGGCCGGGACGCGCAGGTTGCGGGCCAACGCGAGCAGCACCGGGGTGAGCAGCACGGCGGTGGTGTCGAGGTTGAGCACGAGGGTGGTCAGCGTGGCCAGGCCACCACAGAGCAGGAACAGCGCCGCCCACCTGCCCCGGGAGGCGATGGCCAGCCGACTGGCCAGCACGTCGAAGACGCCGGCCACGGCGGTCAGCTCGGCGAGCACGATCACGGTGCCGAGGAAGAGCAGCAGCGGCAGGATCCGGTGCAGGGTGGCGGTGGTCTCCGCCCGGGGCAGCAGCCCGCTCAGCGCGCAGCCGGCGCCGGCCACCGCCAGGACGACAGCCACCACGTCGAGCGGGTGCGGGCGCCAACGCACGGACGGCTCGGGCGGGGCTGCGGGTTTCACGTCTGCTCACGTTGGCACAGCTGCCGACCGGGCGTTCGGCAACCCCTGTCGAGGTGACGGGTCCCACCGCGCGAGCGGGCCCGGCCCCCGCGGATCGGAGGACCGGGCCCGGTGTGTGCCGCGCGGTGCCTACCAGCCGAGGTAGCTGGGCTGGGTCTGCACGTTGAGCTCGTTGTAGCGGGTCAGCTTCGCCGACCAGGTACGCCAGTCGTTGAGCTCCAGGACGTCGAGGCCCTTGACGATGTCGTTGGAGTAGATGTGGCCGTTGTAGTAATACGCCGACCAGGTGCCACCACCGACGGGCAAGGTTGCCGAGAGCGGGCCGCGCTCCCAGAAGGCGATCTCCTTCGGGTGGGCCGAGTCGGTGAAGTCCCAGACCGAGATGCCGCCCTGATACCACGCCTGGACCAGGATGTCCCGACCGAGCACCGGCACCAGCGAGCCGTTGTGCGCCACGCAGTTCTCGGTGTCCGCGTTGACGCGCGGGATCTTGTAGTAGCTGCGGAACGTCATCGTCCGGGCGTCACCGCGGCCGGTGATGTCGTAGATGGCGTCCGCGCCCCGGTTGGGGCCGATGGCCTCGTTGCAGGTCGCCGCCCCGCCACCACCCAGCTCGTCGGTGAAGACCACCTTGGTGCCGGAGTTGTTGAAGGTGGCCGAGTGCCAGAACGCGAAGTTGACGGTGTCCCGGATCCGGTTGATGACCCGGGGCGCCTCCCGGTTCTTGATGTCGAGCAGGATGCCGTCACCCATGCAGGCGCCGGCGGCGAGGTCCTTCGACGGGTAGGCGGTGATGTCGTGGCAACCGGCGGTCGCCGAGCCGGTCTCGCTGCCGGGGAAGCCGCCGTCCGGGAAGAGGTTCGGTGTGGCGACCACCGCCGCGTCTGTGGGCTTCTTCAGCGGCACCTTGATGATCGAGATGGAGTCGTGCGGGGGCTGGCAGTCCGGGTAGTCGGCCCGCGGGCTGTACGACGAGACGTACAGGTAGATGGCCTTGCGGTCCTTGCCCGGCACCAGGGTGTGGGTGTGCGAGCCGCAGGCCGTCTCGATGGACTTGATGTAGCGCGGGTTGGCCTTGTCCTTGATGTCGAAGACCTTGATGCCCTCCCAGGACTCCTTCACGTTCGCCCCCTGCGTGGTGCTGGTGCAGGAGTCGTCGCTGCGCGACGAGTCGGTGGAGAGGAACAGCAGGTCGCCGTGGACGGAGATGTCGTTCTGCGACCCCGGGCAGAGCACCCGGGCCGTGACCGTCGGGGCGCTGGGCCGCGAGATGTCGTAGATGACGAAGCCGTTGTAGTTGCCGGCGAACGCGTACCTGCCCTGGAAGGCGATGTCGCTGTTCGTCGCGTCCAGTGGGGCGACCTTCGGCACGTTGGCGATCTGCCGCAGGTTGGGGCTGCTGACGATCTCGTCGACGCCGGGGATCGCGTTGGCGGTGGGGGCCGACGGCGGCGCCACCTGGGCGTTGCTCGCCGGAGCGACGAGCGCGCTGGCGACGAGGAGGCCGGTCGTGGCGAGCGCCACGATGCGCAGTTGGCGTGGGCGTGGCAGGTGAGGTCTGATCATCGGCGAGGCCCTTCGCAAGGGGGAGATGATTGTCGACACCTTACCGTCCGACGATGAACGTCGATGTGATCCAGGTCACATCAAAGTGCCTTCGTCAATGGATAGCATCGCGGTGACCTCGACTCCAGGGAGTGGCCCATGACCAACCGGCGCGCACGAACCCTGGCGAGCGTCACACTCGCGCTCATGCTCACGCTCGTGGCTGTCGTCGTGCACCGCTCCGGCGGCGACACCGAGAACGGCGCCGCGCCGGCCGCCTCCGCGTCACCCACGCCGACCGTCAGCCCGGTCCCCACCGACCTGACCGTCATCGCGCCCGGCCGCCCCGGTGAGGCGGCGGCCACCCGCGCCGCCCACGAGGTCCGCGACGCCGGCCCCGCGCCGCACAACTCGTTGGACGTCCTGTTCGTCCGGATGATGATCCCGCACCACGCGCAGGCCCTCGCCATGGCCGAACTCGCCGCCGACCGCGCGGCCGATCCCGACGTACGCGCCCTCGCCGAACGCATCCAGGCGAGCCAGGGGCCGGAGATGGGCATGATGCGGGGCTGGTTGCAGACTCGCGGCCTCCCGGCGCAGACCGAGGGGCACGACCACGACACCATGCGCGGCATGCAGTCACCCGAGGCGATGCGGCAGCTCGCCGCCACCAGTGGCCCGGACTTCGACAGGCTCTTCGTCCGGATGATGACCGCGCACCACGAGGGCGCCATCGAGATGGCCACCAACCTGCTCACTGTCGGCTCCGACCTGACGCTCAACGAGTACGCCACCTCGCTCGCCACCGAGCAGACCGTCGAGATCGACCGGATGCGCGAGGTTCTCGCCCGCTGAGCCGCGCCGGCCGGGAGCGCGCACGAGCCGACCCGGCCGAGGCGCGGGGCCGCCTCTCGCGGCACGTACGCTGGGTGACCGTGAGACGCACGATGGTCGGTCGCCCGCTGCGCAGCCTCGCCTTCGACGTGGCCGTCTCCGCGGCGGTGGCCCTCATCGGCCTGGCCGGCGCGGCGAACCTGGCGGGCGGTTGGGCGGCCGCGCTGGTCTGTGTCGGGATGGCCGTGGCGCTGCTGTTCCGCCGCGCGCACCCGGGCGCAGTGACAGTGGTGGTCGCGGCGCTCGGGCTGGTGCAGGTGATCGCCCGGTGGGGCCCGCTGCCCTTCGACGTCGCCGTCCTCATCGCGCTCTACAGCGTGGTGAAGTACGGCGAGCGGCTGCGCGCCGCGGTGCTCGCCGGCGCGGCCGCCGCCGTGGGCGTGGTGCTCGCCGCCGTGCAGACCCCGGGTGTCATCAGCTGGTGGGTCACCGCGCTGTGGTACGCGCTCGTCACCGGCGCGGTGTGGCTTGTCGCGCTGAACGTGCGGACCCGCCGGCTCTACGTGCTCAGCCTGGAGGAGCGGGCCGCCACTCTGGAACGCGAACGGGAGGCCGAGTCCCGGGCGGCGGTCGCCGAGGAGCGCACCCGGATCGCGCGCGAGCTGCACGACGTGGTCGCCCACAGCCTGGCCGTGATGATCGTCCAGGCCGACGGCGCCCGGTTCATGCTCGACCGGGACCCCGCCCAGGCCCGCACCGCCGTGAAGGTCGTCGCGGACACCGGCCGGGCGGCGCTGGAGGAGATGCGCCGGCTGGTCGGCGTCCTGCGCGACGCCGGCCCGGCCGGCGACGACGAACTCGCGGTGGCCGCCGACCCGGAGCACCGGCGGCTGGCGCTTGCCGAGTTGCCCGACCTGCTGACCCGCTTCGGTGACGCCGGGCTGCACATCCGCAGCACCGTCACCGGCGACCAGCCGTCCCTGCCGCCGGGGCTGGAGCTGACCGTCTACCGGGTGGTGCAGGAGGCACTGACCAACGCCCTCAAACACGCGGGCGTCGGCGCCGTCGTCGAGGTTGCCCTCACCTACACCCCCGAGGCCGTCGTGGTCCGGGTGCGCGACGACGGCCGGGGCCGCCCGCTGGTCAGCCCGGCGCCGTCCGGCGGTCACGGTCTGCTCGGCATGCGGGAGCGGGTCACGGTGTACGACGGCAGCCTCACCGCCGGCCCCCGACCGGCCGGGGGCTGGCAGCTCGAGGTCCGGCTACCGCTACCGTCGGACCTGGCGACGGAGGTGATCGCGGCATGACGGTCCGGGTGGTGATCGTGGACGACCAGGCGCTGGTGCGCGCCGGGTTCCGGATGGTGCTGGGCTCCCAGCCCGACCTGGAGGTGGTCGGGGAGGCGATCGACGGCGCGGACGCCCTGCGGGTGCTCGCCCGCACCGAGGCCGACGTGGTCGTGATGGACATCCGGATGCCCACCATGGACGGGGTGGAGGCGACCCGGCGGCTCTGCGCCGACCGGCCCGCCGGCGGGCCCCGGGTGCTGGTGCTGACCACCTTCGACACCGAGGCGGACGCGTTCGCCGCACTCCAGGCCGGGGCGAGCGGGTTCCTGCTCAAGAACGTCCCGCCGGAGGAGCTGCTGGCCGCGATCCGGGTGGTGGCCCAGGGCGACTCGGTGGTGGCGCCGTCGATCACCCGGCGGCTGCTGGACCGGTTCGCCGGGCAACTCGGCGCCGCCCCGAGCGCCGACCCGCGCCTCACCCAGCTCACCGACCGGGAACGGGAGGTGCTGCTGCTCGTCGCGCAGGGCCTGTCGAACGCGGAGATCGCCGCCCGGGTGCACGTGGCCGAGGCGACGGTGAAGACCCACGTCGGTCGGATCCTGGCGAAGCTCCACCTGCGCGACCGGGTTCAGGCGGTCGTCCTGGCGTACGAGAGCGGCCTGGTGACGCCCGGCGGATGACGCCGCGTACGACCTGGGTCGTAGCGGGCGGCCGGTGCGGCGCGACCCGGGGCGCACGCAGGTCGAGCACTCCGGTGGAGATCAACCGACCGGTTCCGGCCATAGCGTCGGAGGGGTCCGATCCGCCACCCGCACCGGGAGCCCCGCATGATCCGCCTGACCCTGCGCTCGTTGCGTGCCGAGGCGCTGCGCATGCTGCTCTCCGCACTTGCCGTCGTGCTCGGTGTCGCGTTCGTCGCCGGCACGATGATCTTCGTCGACGGGATGCGCGACGGGGCGTACGAGCGGGCCGGCACCTTCGACCGGCACACCGACCTGGGCGTCTACGCGACAGGCGCGGAGGTGTTGTCCCCGGCTCTGGTCGACCGGGTGCGTGCGGTCGACGGGGTGGCCGCCGCCGACGGCGAGCTGACCGACACCGGCGGGCTCCTCGGCTCCGACGGTCGTCCGGTGCTCGGCTTCACCATGCTCGTGGCCATCCCCACCGAGCAGGCCGTGCGCTCGTACGACGTGGTCGCCGGTCGGCTGCCCGACCGGGTCGGAGAGGTGGTGCTCGACGCGCCGACCGTCGCCGAGGAGGGCTTCCCGCTCGGCTCCGAGGTCCGCGTCGGCGGCAGTGGCGGTGCGGCCCGCCCGTACACCCTGGTGGGGACCGTCGACGTGGCGGGCACCGTCCGCGACATCGGTGGCCCGTTCGTCGGCCTGGTCGGGCCGGACGCGTTTGCCCTCACCGGCCAGCGGGGCTACGGCCGCATCCTGGTGGCGGCCCGGCCGGGTGCCTCCGTCGCGGCGGTGACCGAGCGGGTGCGTGCCGTGGTCGGCGGCGACGGCACAGTGAAGAGTCGCCAGCGGATCCTCGACGAGGCCGTCGAGGAGGCGGTCCGCAACGCGGACCAGTTCCGGATGCTGCTGCTGATCTTCGTGGGGGTCGCCGTGGTGGTGGCCGGCTTCGTGATCGCCAACACCTTCGCGATCGTGCTGGCCCAGCGCACCCGGCGCACCGCCCTGCTGCGCCTGATCGGCGCCACCCGGGGTCAGGTCTTCCGGGCCGCCGTGCTGGAGTCGGCGGTGCTCGGTCTGGTCGCCTCCGCGCTCGGGGTGCTGCTCGGGGTGGGCCTCGCCGGTGGAATGCGGCTGCTGATGTCGCACCTGGACGTGCCGGGCACCAGTGGCCTGACCGTGACCGCTTCGACGGTGCTGACCGGCCTGCTGCTGGGCACCGCGCTCACCGTGTGCGCCGCCCTGCTCCCGGCCTGGCGGGGCACCCGGATCGCGCCGGTGGCCGCGCTCACCGACGCCGCCGTGCAGCCGAGCCGGAGCGCCGGTCGGGTTCGGTTGGCCTTCGGCGCGGTGCTGCTGGCCCTCGGTGTCGCCGCGCTGGCCGGTGCCGCCAGCGCCGGCCAGTTGGTGCTGGTGGCGGCCGGCGGGGTGCTGACCTTCTTCGGGATCGTGCTGTTCGGGCCGGTGCTCGTCCCGGCGTTGGCCCGGGTGTTCGGCTGGCCGGCCCGCCGTGTCCTCGGGACGACCGGCGCGCTGGCGGTGGCGAACACGGTCCGCAACCCGCGGCGGGTCGCCGCGACCGCCACCGCGCTGGTGATCGGGATCGGACTCGTGTCGGCGTTCATGGTCGGGGCGCGCAGCACCAAGGACGGCATCGAACGCAGCGTGGACGCCCAGATCGGGACGGACTTCGTGGTCAGCGGAATCGGTCAGAACCTCCCCGCCGCGCTCACCGGCGAGCTGGCCGCCCGCCCCGAGCTGGGTGTGGTGCACGAGCAGCGCCACACTGTCGTCGCCGACGTCGAGATCCGGGCGGCCCACCCGGCGCTCGTCGCCCGGACCCTGGGCGAGGTGTTGGCCGGCGACGCCACCGGGGTCGGGCCCGGCCAGGTGCTTGTGCACCGGGAGTTGGCGCAGGCACGCGGCCTGCGGGTCGGCTCTCCGGTGACCGTCGCGGACCGGTCGTTCCAGGTGGCGGCCGTGGTCACCGACGACTCGTCCACCGACGGCGCACCCGCGGGCCACGTCATCGACATGTCCGACGCGGACTTCGCCGCGCTCTTCCCCGGCCAGCGGGGCTTCCTGGCCGAGATCGACCCCGCCGCCGGGGTGAGCGCCGAGCGGGCCCGGGACGCGATCGAGGCGGTGCTGGGCAACTACCCGACGGTGAACCTGATGGATCAGGGCGCGTACAAGAAGATGCTCACCGGCACCGTGGACATGCTGCTCGCCTTCGTCACCGCGCTGCTCGGCCTGGCCGTGGTGATCGCCCTGGTCGGCGTGGCGAACACGCTGAGCCTGTCGGTGGTCGAGCGGACCAGGGAGAACGCCGTGCTGCGGGCGGTCGGGCTCACCAGGGGGCGGATGCGGGCGGTGCTCGCCGTCGAGGCGGTGCTGATGGCGTTGGTCGGCGCGGTGCTCGGCGTCGGGCTGGGCACCGGCGTCAGCGCCTCCACGATGGCGCTGCTGACCCGCCTCGGCGGTGACTTCCACCTGGTGCTGCCGGTCGGCCAGCTCGGGCTGATCCTTGGTGTCGCGGTGCTGGCCGCCCTGCTCGCGTCGGTCCTGCCGGCCCGCCGCGCGCTGTCCCGCCCGGTCGTCGAGGCGCTCGCCGACCAGTGACCGGCCCTGCCGCCAGCGGGTGGCGTTGACCACGTAGACCTCGTCGATCGGGATGTCCCAGAACCCCGACCCGGGGGTGTCGTTGCGCACCGGAGGCGGCGCCACCGGGTTGTC